>JAAYLO010000054.1 GCA_012521855.1 Halanaerobiaceae bacterium | reverse complement strand
GTTTTATGGATAGGTGTTGAAGTAATAAAAAAATACTATAAAAAAGCCCAGATAAAAAAGAAGTATGAAATGTTAATGGAAAAGGGGTTAATAAAAGATAAGAAAAATGAAATAAACGGTTATATAGCTGATGACTATGTAGTAAAGGACTATATTGAGTTTAACACAATAGAAGGAGAAAAAATAAAAATAAAAAAAGAACATGCCTTTTTTCTTATTATGAAATATGACCATATAATTATATCAAAACATGAAGATTCAAAGTACAAAGCATTAAAAGTCAGCATATTAGAAAAAAGTTCATATGAAATGCTGAAAGAGGTGGGTAAAGATTTAAGAAAGGAAATAGCATCTTTTGAAATGCTAAGAGACGACCAGAAAGCAGAAATAATCAGAGAAAGATATAAAGAAAAGGCAGATGATGCTGAGAGATATGCTGTATATTGGAGACTTGAAAAGCTAAGTAAAAATTCAGATATATACGGAATAAACGGATTTGTCCTGGAAGTAAAAAATAGCGATAAAGTTGAGGATATTTCTTTTGAAGAAGAACTTACAGAAGAAGAAAAAATAGAAATATCGAACAGTATTATGTTTGCAAATCTGCTTCAGATTATAGGAGTAATGCAGAGAAATTATGAAAATAAAAAAAGAGATATTGCTGAATTTATCTACCTGACAGAAGAAGGAGTAAAGATAAGTAATGAAGTAAATGAAAAAGCAATAAAAGATTGTGCTTCTTATAAATCCGATTATAATTATAACCCTCTAAATGAATACTTTTTTCTGCCTTTTATAGACCAAAAAGGAAACTTTATTATGAAAAATGAAAACGATGAAAAAGCCTTGATAATAAGAGAAGAGTATATAATAAGTGTGATTAAAAGCAAGATATTCTTTTATGATTACTTTAAGAAAAACAAAGGTATCTTAGAAATAATAAATGATAAAAATAATAGCTCGCCTTTTAAGGGTGCATTATATATGAGCCATATGAAGTTTATGTTAGAAAAATGGGAGGAGAAATATGGAATTAAAGAAAGTTTTTCAGAAAAAATTTCAACAAAACTAAACAGGAAAGAAGTTAATCAGTATTTAATTGGAATCCTTGAAAACAACGAAATGACAGATTTTATAAGAACTAATAATCCTGATCCAGTAAGATATGAGAACAAATACAAGATTCCGTTTAATCATGAGAAACTTATTCTTAAAGAAATTAAGAAAAATCCAGAGGTTCTTGAAAAGTGCTATAAATTGGATGAACTTGAGGATGGCAGCCTGAAAATTTTTAATTATACTGTATGGTCGAATATAAAAGGAAAAATAATTCTTAATCCGGACGCAGACTCAGTAATGGAATACAAATATAACTATCTGGATCTTATTATTGGAGGGACACTTGAAATATATGCGGAGAAAATGCTTGAAGAGGTAATTGAAAAAGAAAATTTCTGTGAAGAATACTATTTATATGATTTTGCTCCTGAGTTAAATGATATTGCTCTTGAAAATATAAAGAATAATGAGAAAGCAACATTTACCAACCCGCTGGTAGGAGATATTGAAAAGTGCTATGACTATCATCTGCTGGATGAGGGAAAATACCAATTCTCTTTGAATAAAAAGGAAGATACAATTATGGCC
>JAAYLO010000053.1 GCA_012521855.1 Halanaerobiaceae bacterium | reverse complement strand
TACATTAATATGATCCATTAATGTTTTTTCCATATCAATCACCTATAAATGTCTTTTAATTCTTTTTATTTCCATATTATAATAATTCTTTATTTCTTTATCAATTCCTTCCTGCTTTTTCAAATTTTTATTATTTTTTATTTTCCGGGTTTTCATGTTCATGGCAAAAAAAAGAACTCTCCCACAATACATTATGAGAAAGTCCTCTTTTAAGATATTCCAAGCAGTACACAATCATTAATGATATTTGAACTCAATAACTTCAGCATCCAGAAATTCCATGCCGATTTCTTTACAGGCTTCAACACGGTGATGGCCGTCAAGAATATAATATTCGTTATCCAGATCATAAACCTTGATAGCCGGCAGGCACTGCATCTCTTCAAGGGCCTTTTTAATCCTCTTATACCTTTCAGAGTATTTATCTACAGAGATTGTATGATCCGGCCTGCAGCGGCCTACACTGCCTACAATCCGGTTTACATCAATGGCCCGGGTGCCCTTATAGGACCTGGATATGAGTTTGCGGCCGTCTACTTCATCATCAAAGCACTTATAAACCGGCTTCCTGAATAAAGAAAACACACTCATCTTATCACCCCTTATTTCTCTTTTTTTCTTATAGGTGGCTTCTACTGAGTCTATAGATAATCATTATTCTTATTATATAACTTATATTCCTTGTAACATAAATATTTCATGATTATCTTATAGACCAGTTCTCATACATCTCAATTATAAGGTATCTTCAGGATATTTTCAAGTGTTTTTGCGTAATTATTTAATTACTTGATAATAAAAGGAAGAATCATCCCTGCTCAGATACCACATATTAATCTCATATCCTTCCTTAGTTTTACTATAGACAGATTCCCCGTAATAATCCCCGCTGTCAATAAGCCCGTTATCATTGCTGTCAAACCAGGCAGCTATAATATCTGCAGAGGGCTCTATTCTCTTAAGGCTAAAGGAGCTGTCTTCAGCTTTCTGGAACTCGCTTTTTACCCAGAGAAGGGAGCCTGATTTTTCAGCAGCAAATACTACAGGTTCCTCTATTCTCTTGTTCAATAATGCCCCATAGACATCCAGCAGGCCGGATCCGTAATAATCATCTCTACCCTTTTCAACAGGCTCTCTTGCTGTATTTAGCAGCCGGCTCCTTATTTCCTCCGGATCAGTGATACCGCTTGCAGCAAGTAATGCTGCAGCACCGCTTACATGGGGAGCAGCCATGGAAGTACCGATCATACCGTTATAATCAGCAACAGCATTCCCGTTCTGATAATAACCCCAGGTGCTGATAATGGATTCTCCGTAATCCCCGCCAGGGGCAGCAATATCTACTTCAGGACCGTAATTTGAATATGCTGTCTTCGTGTTTTTTCTGCCTACAGCACTGACCGCAATGGTCTCAGGATAGGCCGCAGGATAATAAACAGAAGACCCTTCATTTCCGGCTGCAGCAATAACAGTTATTCCCTTACTGACCGCTTCCCTTATTGCTTCCCGCTGATAATAACTGTCAGAATTACTTCCAAAACTCATATTGATTATATTTACACCCTGATCAATGGCATAATAGATTCCTTCAGCAATATCCCAGCTTGTCCCCCCTGAACGGGTCAGGACCCTTACCGGCAGTATTTTTACATTCCAGTTCATCCCTGCCACACCCATCTTATTGTTGGTAACTGCACCGATAATACCGGCTACATGGGTACCGTGGCTGCCGCCTTTTTCATAAGGGGTTTCATCTGTGGGATCATAATCTGTCGGGTTATATGACCTGACAGAATATGATTTGCCGCCACCGACAAAATCAACTCCTGGCAGGAGATTCTCCTTAAGATCCGGATGACCGGGTATTATCCCTGTATCCAGTACTGCAACAACAACAGTATTATCTCCCCTGTTCAGTTCCCAGGCAGCCTCCATATTCACATTTACCATATTCCATTGATAATTCCTGTAATATCTGTCATTGGGGACTACAGCAGGATAATAGATATAGTTGGGTTCTGCCCAGAGGACATTCTCCTTCTCCCTGTACTCCTGAAGCAGTTCTTCCAGTTCCCTGTCTTCCGGGATCTGATACCTGGCAATTATTCCTTCAGGCCTGTTCACAGTACTGATATTGACCAGATCGTTCTCCTTTTCCAGTTCCTCCACTGCCTGGCTCCCGATCATGGGCTTATATTTTACAATCATCTCATTTTCCTGATATTTAATCTCTGTTTTATCTTCCTTTAAGGGGAAAACCCTGTTATTAAAGCCGGATTCCTCCTGTGCTGAGACAGCTGACCCCTCTGTCCTGTTATTCAGGACTATTTTCCCGTCAGCACTATAGAAAATATCAGGCCCCTTACCGGCCTCTCCATCTTCATCAGCGGGAATCTCCAGCCTCTGGCCGATAAAGATCAGATCAGAATTTAAGTTATTGGTCCTCTTGATACTATCTATACTGATATTATATCTTTTTGAGATAAAATACAGGCTGTCTCCGGACCGGACTATATAGATAATATTATCATTATCCGGAACATTTACAGCTATCTGTAATATCTGGCCGGGGTAAATCAAGTATGAATCTATATTATTTAATTCCATTATACTCTCAATGGAAACGCCATACATCCTGGAAATCTTATATAAGGAATCTCCTGCTTTTATAGTATAACTTATATATTGGACTCCAGAGGGAGCATTGTCCCTTTCAGCCCCTACTTCAATAATTATACCTTCCTGATATGCATGAATACCTGATGTACTTAATAATAAAGACATGACTATAAATACTGAAACAATTAATTTTTTCAAGACTTTTTCCTCCTTATACAGCAAAGACATGCTGTCCTATCTGAACAATTACCTTTCTGTAAAAAACCCAGCTGGAACTGGCTGTCCGGGGATTATAGTAAAAGAGTGCTCCTCCTGTCGGGTCCCAGCCATCCAGTGCTGCTTCTGCTGCCTGATAGGCCAGCTGGTTTGGCTGAAGCCAGAACTGCCCGTCATGAACAGCTGTAAACTGCCAGGGTTGAAAAATTACACCGCTGACCGTATTGGGGAATAAGGGGCTTAAGACCCTGTTAATGACTACTGCTGCAATGGCAACCTGTCCTTCAAAGGACTCACCCCTGGCCTCTGAATATACAACCCTGGCCAGCAGATCCAGTTCTTCTTTTGTGACATTGATCCTTCTCCTGCCGGAACTGCCGCCGGTACTCTCCTTCCCGCTATTGATGGGAATCTCCAGCCTCTGGCCTATATAGATCAAATCTGAATAAAGATTGTTGGCTGCCTTTATGCTCTGCACTGTAGTGCCATAACGGGATGCTACCTTATACAATGTATCGCCGGACTTGACAATATAAGTCAGGGCTGTTTCTACATTTTTGAGTGGTATCAAGAGCTGCTGGCCGACATAAAGATAATCTGAAACTAAATTATTCAGGCTCTTGATCTGGTTTACAGTGGTATTATACCTCTCAGCCAATTTATAAAGAGTATCTCCGGATTTTACATAATAAAGCATCCTGGTCTCACCACCGGTTGGAATAATAAGCCTTTGCCCGACATAGAGATAATCAGAGTACAGACCATTTATTTCTTTAATTTTACTTATGGTAGTACCATAGCTCTGTGCAATTTTATAAAGAGTATCTCCGGATTTTACATAATAGACACTGTTCCCCTGAGGAAAGGCAAAACCTAAAATTTCAATAAATGGATTAATCCCTACAGGATCAACCTTTTCTCCCTCTGAATCTGTTCCTGATAAAAAATCAAACAATATTTTACCGGCCTCTTCCAGGGAAATCTCCTTTTCCAGGGCCTGTCCGCTGCCTGAAATACTGATAAGCATGACTGACATAAGTAATAATAAGAGATAAGCTTTCTTCAATCTTATTCCTCCTCCAGTTAGTATTATGATAATATGATAATCTATAATTTCAATCAATATTATATAAAAACTTATCCCTTTTCACAAAAGCAACTTCTGTCAGTTTCTGATTTCCGTGGATATCCCTTGCTATTGTCCTATTTATTTCCTTTTACCGTAACAAATAATCGGCCCGGCTGCCGGGAATTGGTGAAAAATAACGCTTGATGAGGCAAATAAATAATCTCCACCCGCTGATGGAGATTATACTATAAACTATCCAGCTTTTCCTTTATTAACTTAAAATCTTCCCAGGCTTCTCTCTTTCTGGCAGGATCCCTGAGGAGGGCAGAAGGATGATAGGTAGCGGTAAGAAAATACCCCTTCCGCTCTATCCAGCGGCCGCGGTCCTTACTTATCCTGAAATCAGGGTCAATAATGGTCTGGGCAGCTACCCGGCCCAGACAGACAATTATTCCAGGCCTGATCAGGGCTACCTGATTCCGCAAAAAGGGCAGACAGGCATCTCTTTCCTCTTTCAGCGGATCACGGTTGCCGGGAGGACGGCACTTGACTATATTGGCAATATAGACATCTTCCCTTTTTATATTCACTGCCTCCAATATTTTATCAAGCAACTGCCCTGATCTCCCCACAAAGGGGATGCCTGTCTTATCCTCTTCCTGTCCCGGCCCTTCACCTATAAAGACCAGTTTTGCCTTTTTATTTCCGCTGCCAAAAACAAGTTTGTTTCTGGATTTATATAGTGAGCATCTCTTACACTGCTGGCAGCATTTCTCCAGTTCATCCCAGCCAAGCATCTCTATTTCCCCTTTTTTATTCCCTGAAACTTCTCACTGCCTGTACAATGGTCTCCAGTTCCTCTGCAGTCAATGAAGGGTGTACAGGTATAGATACTACCCTTTCAGAGAGTTCTTCACTTACTTTTAGACTGAGATCCTCATAACCCAGTTTCTGGTACAGGGGCTGTTTATATACAGGCAGAGGATAGTGGATTCCATAACCAATCCCCTTTTCTTGAAGCATTCTCACAAAATCATCTCTTTCCTCTACCTGGACAGTATATTGATGATAAACATGATAGTATTCCGGAGCACAGTGTGGAACAGTAAGCCAGTCAAGATCCTCAAGATGCTCTGTAAGGTAACGGGCATTTTCCCGTCTTTTCTCATTAAACTCATTCAGCTTTTCCAGCTGGGCCAGACCGATACTTGCCGCCAGATTGGTCATCCTGTAATTATAACCCAGTATTTCATGATAATATCTCTTCTCTGAACCGTGGTTTACCAGAAGGCGGGCTTTTTTCATCACTTCTTCATCATCTGTCAGCACTATACCCCCTTCTCCTGTAGTCATATTTTTGGTAGGATAAAAACTAAAGGCAGATACCTTGCCAAAAGTACCGGCATTTTCCCCCTTATACTTAGCCCCGTGTGCCTGGGCACAGTCTTCAATCAATATCAGCTTATACTCATCCACCAGTTCCATTATCTCATCCATTTTGCAGGGGCAACCAAAAAGATGGACAATAAGAAGGCCCTTGATTTCCGGATCAGCCTCCAGTTTTTTCCTGATATCTTCCGGGTCAATATTGAAAGTATCCCTTTCAACATCGGCAAAAACAGGAATAGCTCCACAATAAAGAATGGCATTGCTGCTGCCGATAAATGTAAAGGGAGTCGTCAGGACCTTGTCACCTTTTTTGATACCGGCAGCTTCCAGGGCAACATGAAGTGCTGTAGTCCCATTGGAGGTAGCGATCCCGTATCTGCTCCCGCAGAACTCTGCAAATTTTTCTTCAAATTCACTTACATAGGCACCACTGGCCAGTATGCCGCTATCCATCACTTCCTGTATGTTCCTTTTTTCACTTTCGGTGATAATCGGTTTCGCAATTGGTATCATTTCTACAGTCCTTTCATTAAATTATTTTTTTCAGTAATTTTATCCTGAAACAGTATATTCATTACTACTTTCTCCGCTATAGATCTGATTCTGGATGACTTTTGTCACTTTCAGGGCTTCCAGGCCGTCTACACCACTGATCAGAGGTTTATGGTGATTCTCAATACACTGGATAAAATGAATCAGCTGCAGTTTCAATGGCTCTTCACTATCATAGACCTCTTCCAGTTCCTGTTCCTGTTGATAACCAGGGCTTCCGGGAACAAACTGCCCCCGGCTGGTCACTACTATTTTGCGCTGGAGATAATCAAGCTCTATAAAAGAAGAAAGAGTAGTAATGGACATCTTCCTGACCTTCTTGTTGGAAACTCTGCTGGCTGTAAGTGTAGCTATAACCCCGTTTTCCATAAGGAGATTTGCAACTGCATAATCTATATGTTTTTCTGAAACCACCCTTCTGCCTGCAGCCTGAATTCCACGGATTGAAGAAGGAATCAGGGAATTGACCACATCTATATCATGGATCATCAGATCCTGAATAACATCAGTATCACTTATTCTTGGATCATAAGGCCCTAACCGCTGGACATCAAGGGCAATAATCTCCTGGTCCTTCAATAAAGCAGGTAAATTCTGAATGGCAGGATTAAATCTCTCAATATGGCCCACCTGAAAAATAAGGTTCTTTTTCCGGGCACTCTTAATCAGGGCCTGTGCCTCCTCAATCAGCCCTGTTACCGGTTTTTCTACCAGGATATGCCTGGAGAGTTCAATAGCCTTCATTCCGATCCCGTAATGGGTTGTAGTGGGAGTAGCAATATTTACTGCATCAACTTCCTTCAGCAGGGCTTCACAGCTTGGAAAAGCCTTGATTCCATAACTGCGGGCAACTTCCCAGGCAATCTCCTGATCACTGTCATAAATTCCGACCAGTTCACAGATATGTTTCAGGGCAGAATAAGCCCTGACATGATTTTTTCCCATGGAACCAACACCGACCACACCAACCTTAATCTTCGACATTTCCTTTCCCCCTTTTACCGGCAAATTCCTCTGACACTTTTTTTGATAAATCTGATAAAATCTTCAACCTCTTTACTCCCTGAAAGCTCCTGATCCATATAATTGATAGCATCACTTACATTCATGTTTGAATTGTACAGGATATCAAAGGCCCTGCTGATCTCTTCTATCACTTCAGCAGAAAAAGCACTCCTTTTCAGACCTTTATAATTCAGCCCTCCAACCTGGGCAGGATGGCCGTTTACAACAAGAAAAGGCGGTACATCCTTGGTGACCTTTGACTGGGATTCAATCAATGATAGTTTTCCAATACTGACAAACTGATGTACCCCCACCAGTTCTTCCATAATAACATCATTTTCTACATTCACATGACCAGCTAAATTTGTCGAACTTCCCATTTCTATATTGTTTCCCAGAGAACAATCATGGGCAATATGACAGTGGGAACCGATAATATTGTTGTGGCCGATTCTGGTTTCTCCCAGGCCGTCTACTGTTCCGCGGTGAATTGTTACAAATTCTCCGATAGTATTGTTATTACCTATAATTACATAAGTCTTGTCTTTTTTGTAGTTCAAATACTGCGGAGCCTGCCCGATAGAAGCATGATTCAGGATCCGGTTGTTTTTCCCGATTACTGTCCAGCCTTCCAGATGGACATGTGAACCGATAATAGTTCCGGCACCGATCTCCACATTCCCCTCTATTACACTATAAGGGCCTACCTTAACCCCCGGTCCGAGCCGGGCATTACTATCTACTATAGCAGTCCTATCAATGAATGTCTGTCCAGATAAATTTGACATTTATACGCCTCCGCTTTTTACAATTTTACAACACTCGACAAAGATCTTTATATTCTAATATTCTGCAATCGTAAAAAAAATCCTTTTATATTTTCAGCAGAGCCATTATTTCCTCCCTGATCTGCCCTGCTTCACACCGGTTCATATGCCTTATTTCCTTTTTCTCCAGATCCTTTAAGGCCCTGTGTATTTCAAGACCGGTAATCTGGTTTATTCTCCTGATCATTTCATATTCATCGTATTTGTCAGCATTTTTGTCTATTGCCTTCAGTACTGCTTCCGGGAATTTATAGGGGCTTGCTGTAGAAGCAATTATGGTCCTGGTATTATCAGCTGTTTTTTCATAATACTTTCTATAGACATTAACACCCACCGCAGTATGGGGATCCAGCAGATAATTATAATCAGCATAGATATCGCTTATCTCCTGATACAGCTCATCTTCCAGGGCATAATCCCCTGTAAATAATTCTTTTATCCTTTTATAGGTCTCACTATCCAGCTCAAAAGAGCCCTTTTCCTTCAGATCCTCCTCATACCACTTTTTAATCTTTCTCCCATCACAACCGCTCATATCAAAGAGCAGGCGCTCAAAATTGGATGAGATCAGGATATCCATTGAGGGGCTGATGGTCCTTTTAAATTCACGTTTTATATCATAGATACCGGTATTGAAGAAATCTGCCAGCACCTTATTCTCATTGGAGGCACAGATAAATTTATTAACAGGAAGGCCCATTTTGTAAGCATAATAGGCTGCCAGGATATTCCCGAAATTGCCGGTCGGTACCACTATATTGACCTTTTCTCCATACTCTATTTCCTCATTTCTCAAAAGATTGGTATATGCTGCGAAATAGTAGATTATCTGGGGGAGAAGCCTTCCCCAGTTAATGGAATTGGCTGAAGAAAACTGATAAGATTTCTGATTCAAAAGCATATTAAAATCCCGGTCAGCAAAAACTGATTTGACAGCAGTCTGGCAGTCATCAAAATTCCCATTTACAGCTACTACATAGGTATTGGCACCACCAGTGGTTATCATCTGTCTTTCCTGTATATTGCTGACACCCTGGGCAGGATAAAAAACGATTATTTTTATTCCGGGAATGTCCTTAAAACCCTCCAGGGCAGCCTTACCCGTATCCCCTGAGGTAGCTACAAGGATCACAATTTCCCTGTCCAGATCAATTTTCTTTATAGCCCCTGTCAGTAAGTGAGGCATCAATTGCAGGGCCATATCCTTGAAAGCAGCTGTAGGGCCGTGCCACAATTCCAGTAAAAAAGTATGATCACCCAGTTTTGCTAAAGGCACAGGCTCATCTGCAGGAAAATTCTCTTCACTATAGGCAAGGGCTGTTGCCCTTTCCAGTTCATCCCTGCTGTAATCAGTCAGAAATTTCTCCATTACAAGTACTGCAATTTCCTGATAGGTCTTCGCAGCCATAGCCTTTATCTCCCGCTCACTGAATTCAGGATATGCTTCAGGGACAAATAAGCCGCCGACTGGTACCATTCCTGTTCTGATTACTTCAGCAGCATCTGTTTTTTCATGGTTTCCCCTGGTACTGATATATTTCATAGCTGATCTTCATCTCCCCTCCATGCTAATCAAAAGCCGGAAATTCCGGGTCCTGTCTTTTTGTCATTATAATATTATATAATATCTTCGCAAAATTATCTATACTATTTATAGAATTCAACATTTTTCTCATTAAGCATACTGTGCCAGAGAAGGATTATCCCCGCAAAAATAAGTACTGCAAACGGCCAGAGCGGCAATTCCCGGTAATTCAATAAGATATGCATGACAACAAATACTCCGCAGAGCAAAGGTGTAATGAATATATGCAGATTGTCCTTCAATGATTTCTTCTCTACTGTAGTTATTTCCAATGAAAATGGCAGTTCCTTCCGGTGATTAATGGTCCTTATTACTGTTAAAAGAAGCAGGACCAGGAACATCAGCAGAAGATCATCCAGAATACGGATACCAAACAAGCTGGTATATAATATTCCGATAAGAAGAAAAACAGGGAGACAATACTTCAGGACAACTGCCTTTGCCCTGGCTTTATTGAAAATACTATAATCATCTACAGGCAGTGCCTTATATATCCAGGCCCCTTTATATTCTTCAGAATAACTGATTATCGTAATGACATTTGGCAGCAACAGTACAGATAAATAAAGATATAGATAATAATTACCGGCAGATAATGCCTGTAAGGATTCAGATAATGAGGAAAAATCAATCTTATCTTTAATAAAAATGAGGGGAAAAATCAGAGAAAATACTAAATTGGGGTAAACAGACAATTTTACCTTCCTGCTCTGTGACAGAATACTCCAGTAAAGAGACAGAAAAGCCCGCTCACTCTTCTTACAGCTGGCAAGGGATATTATTCTCCTTCTCAGGCTTTCCCGCAAAGAGGAGATACCCTTCCTCTTCCTGGAACCTGTATTGAGTTTTACAAGATTCCTTTCGAAATATGGTATGATTTTTTTGTTGTAGAGGACCAGGCCTGCTGCAGGTACCAGAAGGGCCAGCAGTGACAAAAGAATATAATGTATGGATAAATCTGATTCCAGTATCAGCTGGAATGGTGCTGCAAACCAGGCAGGAGGAAGTAAATAGGACCACAGTGAAGGAGTAAATACAATCTCTTCACCCAGGAGCTCAAACATCTCACCTGTAAACTGATAGCTGATAGGAAGAAAAGCTGCCACCACTATCTGAATATAATTAATAATATCCTTTAATCTTTCACCACTGAAGATATGCAGGACAAAACCATAGAGCAGTGATGTGAGAATTATGACTGCTGCCAATATGAAAAAAAGATCCAGAATTAATATCCCTGCAAAAAATATACCCTCCTTAATTATTCCCGCAATAAATGTCGGAGTAATAAAGGCTGCAGTCATGGTGAAAAGATATATGAAAATATGTATAATCCTGCTCATCCCCGCTGTTTCCGGACCGACAGGCCTTGTCACCAATATATTTATATCTTTTGTATCCAGTAATACTGAAGAAAAATCTGAAATCATAATAGAGGTGACCATAAAAATAAAGACTGAAATGACAAGGGTCATCCTGGTAAAAATAGAAGCCGGTAAAAAGAATAATATCAGGAAAAGAAGGCCGTAAAGGACATAAAAGATATAGCTTACTCTATAATTATAATTCTCATCTTTTTTTCCATTTTGTACATTCATTATATTTGAACTCCGTCTCCTGTCCATCAGGAGTTTCATCTGCAGTATTTTCCTCATCAGCTGATAGGCAATGCCCTGTTTTTCAAAGACAAATCTCAGTCTGTCCAGTATTTTCAGTGAGAGATAATCCTTCACAGATCACTCCTCCTCTATTACTGAGATGATCTCACCTGCTATTTCCCTGTGCCCGGTGAAACCTGTTAATTTGTTTAATATATCCTCCAGGGAACCCTGAAGGCTTTTGGCCTTAAGCTCTTCAAAACTTCCATCTGCCACTATCCTGCCCCTGTCAATCAGGAGGATCCTGTCGCTTATCTTCTCAACCACTTCCATGATGTGTGAACAATAAAAAATTGTCTTTCCGCTCTGTGCAAACTGATTGAGGAGCTCTTTTACGATAATTACACTATTGGCATCAAGGCCGTTCAGGGGCTCATCCAGAAACAATATATCCGGGTTATGCAAAATACTGGCTATGATCATTACTTTCTGTTTCATACCCTTTGAATATGTTGAAATCCTGCTATGGTAACTGTCATAAATGCCGAAAAGGTCCATCAATCTCCCGGCTTTCTGGTCAGCCTCGTCTATATCCAGCCCGTAAATCTGCCCCATGAATGTCAAATACTCTGAGGCAGTGAGGCTTTCATAGAGTTCCCCTGTTTCAGGGACATAACCTATCCTTCTCTTGTATTCAAAACCGCCATTTGCTATATCTTCACCAAAGATACTCACTTCACCCTCATAATTACCGATTATACCCAGCATTATCTTGACAGTAGTACTTTTACCGGCACCATTGGGGCCGATATAACCGATTATTTCTCCTGCTTCAACAGAAAAATCAATCCGCTTAAGGACTTCCGTTGATCCGAAACTTTTCCGTAAATCCCTTATGGTAATTATTTTCCCACTCAAAACACTCTGCCTCCTTATCCCCATTTATTCGATTATCGGCCAGCCTCTTTCCCGGGCAATATTCCTCAACTCCCTGTCAGGGCTGACTGCCACAGGATGTCCTACATATTCCAGTATCTCCAGATCACCGATACTGTCAGCATAAGCACAGCTGTCTTTCCAGTCTATCTGATCAGGAGGAAATACTTCCAGCAGGCTGCTCATCTTGCTCACACCGCTGACAAGCTTGAGAGCCCTGTTTATTACCCCCTTATCGAAGGAAAACTCACTCCCTATAACTGTATCAAAGTTTAAGTCATTACCTACATTTTCAACCAGCAATTTAAAGGCCCCTGATAGTAAAACCGTGTGGTAACCTTCTGCTCCTGTCTTTTTTATTTCTTCCACTATCTTTTGATTATAATATTTCCCGGCCTCTTCAGCAGCATTTTGAAAATATTCAAGGATCTCATGATAATCCATCCCGTCAAATATTGTACTGAATCTATAGACCATTCCTGCTTTCATTTCTTCCCTGTAATCACTGTCAGCAGAAATAATATAGCGTAAATAAAGAGGAAGTAAAAACAAAAAAACCCTTACAAGCTTTGTTCTGGAACGACCCTGTCCATACCACTGGCCCAGTAAAAAGGGAAGGGTCTCCCGCGGAAAAATAGTACCATTAAAATCAAAAATGGCTAATCTCATCTCATCCCCCTTATAACTTCAATGACTTTAGATTTTGTCATTATTTTGTCAATATATATATTTCTGTTTATCTCCAGTTTTTCCTTTTTATTTATGCAAAAAATAATTTGTCACATATCCAGGGATTTTGTCATAATATAATAGCGGATTGCCCAAAAAAGCCCCAAAAAAGAGCAGTTTCGAACTGCTCTTTTTTCAGACCCCTTATTGCATCCGGCCTGGATTCAGGCCTGCTCAATTCCCTGGAATTTCTTCCGGTATTCACCTGGAGTTAAACCGATAATATCTTTAAATATTCTGGAGAAATAAGAATAATTATAATAACCGATCTCCTCCGCTATGGCAGTAATAGTATAATCTGTACTGCTTAAGAGCCTTTTCGCTTCTTCTATTCTCAATTCTGTTATATATTCTGTCAGGGTCTTCCCTGTCTCCTTTTTAAAGAGCCTGGAGAGATAGGCCGGATTCAGGTAGACATAGGAAGCAATCTCATCTCTATTGATCTTTTCTTTATAATTCTCATAAATGAATTCCTGTATTTTATTAATTATTGCAGAATTATTTTCCAGCTTATTTTCAAAATAATCCATCCCCTGGAGAATTATCTCCTTTATCCGTTTTTGCAGGGGCAGGTATGATTTTGTTATTGAAAAATCATGGAGAAGGGATATATCATATATATCTTCAACCGCCAGATTGTTCCTGTGTACCACTGAATAAACCATGTGCATGAATCCAAAATAAAGGCTCTCCAGAACCTCTGGATTGACAGCCTTATCAATATTTGCCCTGAAGTAATTATCGAGCTCTTCCAGCAGGGCATCTCGCCTGCCCAGTTCAAACAACAGCTGCCACTTGCCAAATTCCGGTGCCTGCGGATACTCAGCCTCTGGCACATTGAATCTGGACTGGAATATAACGGAATTTGTTTCCTGGACATTATTTCTTTCCAGCTCCAGCAGGCTGTTATAACTTTCTTCAAGCTTACCGATGGTTACAGGCTCCCCGATATAACATGACAAAGTACAGTGCAGATTCCTGTCTGCGGTACTGATAATCTTCTTACAGATATCATGTATCCTGTCATTGGGTATAAATACCCCGTTGTAGGTATTTGGATAAATGATCATGACCAGATTGCCGTCATGATTCTGAAATACCGCACCATCCGTATTGTTCTGCAGAATCTCCAGGGCCATATTCCGGAGCCCGTACTTCAGGATCTCCTCATCTTTTTTACTTAATGGTATCTGCCACAACTCTATACTCAAAAGAACCGGTATTACCTCATCATCAGCCTTTATGGGCAGATTATATAATTCCATCAAGGAAGCAAGATGTTCATAACTTAATATCCTTTTGCTGAAAATATCCTGCCAGAGCCTCTCTACCAGAATGGGCTGTTGTCTCTTCCACATGCTGGAGATCCTGTCATAGGATCTGATAAAATCCCTCTGTTCCTGTATCTCTTTGACCTTCTCCAGGGCCTTCTGTACCGTTTCCTGAATTTTTTTATGATCAATGGGTTTTAAAAGATAATCAAAAGACCCCTTTTTCAGGGCCAGTTGTGCATAATCAAACCTGGCATGTCCTGTCAAAAAGATGGTAACCGTATCTGCTGATATCTCATTGACTTTATCCAGCAGCTCCAGTCCATTGAGACCGGGCATCTCGATATCACAGATAAGGAGATCAACCCTGTTTTTACTTATGATCCGGAGGGCTTCTTCTGCATCAAAGGCTTCATATATTTTATCAATACCCATGCCCCTCCAGTCTATACCTTCCTTTATACCCATCACGGCAATCATCTCATCATCTGCAATCAAAAGGCTATACATCTTCTTCACTCCTCTCCAGGCCGGAAAGCTCCGCTTCAAGGGGTATCAGGATCATGACAAGAGCACCGCCCGGATCCTGATTCATAAACTTGAGATCAGCTCTTTTTCCATACTGCAGCCGGAGCCTTCTATAGACATTCCAGATACCGATATGTTTCCCATCAGCATCTTCAAAGGCCTTCTCCCTGAACTCCCTCAGCTTTTCCTCTGAAAAGCCTTTGCCATTATCACTTATAGTAATCAGCAAAATATCATTTTCCCTCTCTATCGAGATCTCTATTCTAAACTGTTCCATTTTCCTATTGAACCCATGAATGATGGAATTCTCAACAAAGGGCTGTATGGTCAATGGAGGGATCATGAGCCCGTTGTACTCTGGAGCTCCATTAATCTGATAAGTAAACTTATCCATGAACCTTATTTTATGTATCTCCAGATAGTTTCTGATATGATTGAGTTCTTCTTCAAGGGTTACCAGTCTGTCCTCATTCCTCAGTGTGAACCTGAGATAACCTGCGAGATATAGGGACATCTCTTTGATGGATTCAAAATCCTTCAATACTGCCAGATTGTAGATGAGATTCAGGGAATTATAGAGAAAATGAGGTCTTATCTGGGCCTGCAGATGCCTCAATTCTGCCTTCTGTGTCATTATCTTCTCCTCATAGACATTCATCTTGAGCCTCTTTACCCGCTCAACCATATCATTAAAAGAACTGTAAAGGAAATTAAAATCCTGTATGGAATCCTCCGGGAGCCTGAGCTCCAGGTCCCCCCGGGAAACCTGCTTCATGGCTGTAATCAGCCTTTTCATGGGTGTAAACAAAATACGCCTGATCAAAAGCAGATAGACCAGGAGGAAGAAAAGCCCTACAACCGGTATAAAATAAATCAGTTTCCTGAAAGACAGGAGGTTTTTAAATATTGCTGTCTCAGGCAGCATAGCAATAAAATAGATGGGCAGATTATCGAGGGTATCAGCAACCACCAGGAATTTCTCTTCACTATCCATATCCTTGATGGTCCTGTAGGCTCCTGTTCCAGGGATGAACTCATTGTGATTCAGTATCTCCATGCTCCTTCTGCTCTCATCTGTTGAGATGAGGGGAAAACCCTTATCGGTAACAATATAGACTCCGCCCTTTTCACCAAGATCCAGTCCCTTTAAAGGCTCCAGAAGGCTCTCCAGGCCAAGCCAGGTCCCGAGATAGCTGTCTCCCTTGACCCTTACAATCTTCACCAGTTTGTAAGTGCCGTTAAATTCCATGAGCTGCCAGTCATCTATTCCGATGGTCTCGATG
>JAAYLO010000006.1 GCA_012521855.1 Halanaerobiaceae bacterium | reverse complement strand
AGAGCATCCCGCAGGCGGGGAATCGATGCCAATCCTGATCCGGGGTATATTCTGGGTTCCCAGATAATCAAATATGGATTTTAATCCATTATGCCCCCCTGCACTGCCTTTTTCCTTTATCCTGATTTTGCCTGTAGGCAATGCCATATCATCAGAGATAATAATTATTTTATCTATACTGATTTTATAATAATCTACAATCTGTTTTACAGCTTCTCCGCTATTATTCATATATGTTAAGGGTTGAGCCAATATTACTCTCGCCTCTGCAATACTGCCTTTACCAATAATAGCCCTGAACCTGGCTGTTGTAGAATTTATTCCTATTTTCCGGGCAAGCATATAAATAGCACTGCAACCCACATTATGTCTCGTATTTGTATATTCAGGGCCGGGATTGCCTAGACCGACTACTAAAAACATTAGAATACCTACCTCCAGGATAAATAGAAAGCGTAATCATGGATTACGCCTGTTACTCTTCGGCAGCTTCTTCAGCTTCTTCACCGATTACCTCCGGCTCAGCTGACTCTTCTTCTCCCTCTCCGGTTTCTTCTTCCGTAATATCAGCCGGGACGGTTACTGTTGCTATTACTTCTTCTGGAGCAGTAACAACCTCCAGCTTGTCTCCTGTTTCTATATCACTTACACTTATTGAAGATCCAATTTCCAGACCGCTTATATCGACTTCAATATTTTCAGGTATATCCAGAGGCAGACATTGAACTTCTATTTCACGCAATAGCTGTTGTAATACTCCTCCTGCCTTTACTCCTGGAGCATCTCCAACTAAAACAAGCGGAACAGTAACGACAATCTTTTCATCCATAGTAATATGTAGAAAATCAATATGCTCAATAACGCCTGTAATAGGATCTTTCTTTACCTCTTTTATCATTGCAGTCAATTTATCTTCTCCGGCAATTTCAAGATCAAAAATGATATTACTGGAAAACTTGTTTGCTAAATCCTGAGGATTAACAATCACTGGTTTTGCTTCAATATTTTTTCCATATACAACACCAGGTACTAATCCGCTGGCCCTTAATTTACGGGCAGCTCCCTTTCCTGTAGCTTCTCTTTTTTCCACTTTTAAATGATATTTTTCCATAACAAATCCTCTCCTTAATAATAATTTACCTAAAATCATATTATAACAGGATTATTTATTTTCCCAATATTCCCCGTTCAATAATTATACCATTCATATTATAATTCAGCAAGTATGCAATTTGCTTTTTAGAAAAGTACACTGACAGACAGATCTCTAAATATACGGTCTATTGCTTCACCAACCAGCGGGGCAACAGACAGTATTTTCAGATTATCTAAGCCCAGATCCTTTTGCGGGATAGAATCAGTAATAATCAATTCTGTTATTGGTGCTTCTTTAAGTCTTTCTATAGCTGGTCCAGAAAAAAGGCCGTGTGTAGCACAGAGATAGATATCTCTGGCTCCTTTTTCCTTCAGTACTTTTGCTGCTTCAGTAATAGTACCGGCAGTATCAATAATATCATCCAGGATAATTACATTTCTGCCTTCAACATCTCCTATAACATTTTTAACCTCAGCTTTATTTGCTTTAGGCCTTCTTTTGTCAATAATGGCCAGTGGTATATCAAGAGATTCTGCAAAGGAGCGGACCCTTTTTACTGCACCGACATCAGGAGATACAGCTGTTGTATTGGAAAGATCCTTTTCTTTAAAATAATCAATCATGATCGGGGCAGCATAAAGATGGTCTACTGGAATATCAAAAAATCCCTGAATCTGAGGAGCATGCATATCTATTGACAGCAGTCTCCTGGCACCGGCTGTAGTAATTAAATTAGCAACAAGTTTTGCTGTAATGGGTTCCCTGGGCTGTTCTTTTCTATCCTGTCTGGCATAACCATAATAGGGAACTACAGCAGTAATCCTTCTTGCTGAAGCCCGTCTCAAGGCATCAATGATAACCAGCAATTCCATTAAATTTTCATTGACAGGAGGACTGGTAGGCTGGACGACAAAAACATCTGCTCCCCTTACTGTTTCATCAATATCTACCTTTATTTCACCATCCTGAAATCTTGTTATTTCTGCATCCACGAGAGTGGTGCCAAGATAATCACAGATATCTCTGGCAAGCCTGGGATGACAATTCCCTGTAACAATCTTCAACCTGTCACTATATGCAGACATCAATTTCAACTTACCCCTCTTTCTTTTTGAAAACCCTGGCAGGAACGCCGACAACTGTTGTGCCCTCACTTATATCCTTTGTAACAACAGAGCCTGCACCGGTTTTCCCTTCATTTCCTATTTTCACTGGAGAAACAATAGTTGTATTACTTCCTATAAAAACATTGTCTCCCACTATTGACCTGTGTTTTTCTTTGCCATCATAATTGGCAAAGATTGTCCCGGCACCTATATTTGTCCCTTCACCAATACTGGCGTCCCCAACATAACTTAAGTGAGGAACCTTTGTTCCTTTACCTATTTCTGCATTCTTTAATTCTACAAAATCACCTATCTTTGCATTTGGAGCCACTCTGCAACCTGGACGGATATAGGCAAATGGGCCGATATTCGTATTATCACTCAGGCTGCTTTCCATGATAATGGAGTGGTCATAGATATTTGCAAAATCCCCTATCTCCGCATCTACTATACGGCTGTGGGGATAGATAGTGCAATTGTTACCTATTCTTGTTTTCCCTTCTATATATGTGAAGGGATATATGATGGTATCCCGGCCGATTTCAACCTCACTATCTATATAGGTTTGATCAGGATCAATGATGGTTACGCCATTTTCCATGTGTTTTAAGTTTATTCTCACTCTTATAATCTTTTCTGCTTTTGCTAAATTTATACGGTCATTGATACCTATAATCTCCCTGGAATCATCAATAAGAAAAGGTATTACTTTTTCACCTTTATTACTTAGATAACTAATAGCATCTGTAAGATAATACTCACCCTGGGCATTATTATTATCTAAATTTTGAAGTGCCTCAAGTAAAAAGCTGCTCTCAAAACAACACACCCCGCTGTTTATCTCATTAATAGCCTTTTCATCAATACCGGCATCTTTTTCTTCAACTATTCTCTCAATATCCTCATTGCTGTTCCTGATTATTCTGCCGTAACCTGCAGGGTTTTCCATAAGGGCTGTTAACACTGTACAGGCAGCCTTTTTTTCCTGGTGCCCTGAAACAAGGCTTTTGATTGTTTCTTTTTTCAATAAAGGTGTATCTCCATATAGAATCAGTACTGTACCTCTATGTTCTCTTATATACCCTTCAGCCTGTTGAACAGCATGACCGGTTCCCAATTGTTCTTTCTGTACCACAAACTTTATTCCTTCCCTGTCAGGAAAAGTCTCCCTTACCAGGTCACCCTGATGGCCGACCACAATTATTATATTTGAACTGAAATCAGTTACACTATCAACAACATGCTGGAACATTGGTTTTCCGCCAACTTTATGAAGGACCTTTATTTTATCTGATTTCATTCTGGTCCCCTGACCGGCAGCCAGAATAATAGACAATATATCAGAAGCCATCATGAACCTCCCTGTACACTCAATTTAACCGAATATCGATCACTCTTTATATACTGGCGATTCTTTTCTTTTATCAGATCCCCTATTCTGAAAGAAAAATCCAGATCCGGTATTCTTCCATTCAGGATATAATAACGTAAACATATTGGATATAAGGCATCTTTAATACCATATTCAATGAATAAATCAAGATTATTATATGCAGTAAACAAACCAATAGTTTCAACTTTGAAAAGTTCCCGTATGGTCTTTGTTAAACTGGAACTCCCCATTATATTGGCAAGATTACTTTTAGCCATAAGTTCCATTGTATCATCATAAAAATACAACTCCGGTAATTCATCACCATAAGCAGATTCCAATATTGATATATCTGAATTAAAATTATGGCCTACAATCAATTCAGGCTGATACTCATTAATAATATTGCGTAAAAAATTTATTCCGGTACTTACATTTACAGATTCCGCAATAGAGCTATTGGTAAATATTATTCCCGATCTTACATATTCTAAACCATCCATAATAATATACTGGATTGAATCCAGACTGCTTTTAAGATACTCAGTATCTATTCCCATTATTCTGCGGGCCCGGGATTTTCTACTCCAGGCCGGATCAGCAATAAAAGTTGTCATTTTATCATATGTAGCATCCAGTTTATCTAATTTCCTTAAAACAGCAGAATTAAGATTTCTGATTCCTATAACATTTGCTATTTCTTCTATTGTAGCAGCTTTAAACTTTTTCTCGGTAGGATAATGTTTCAACAATTTACTCAAACGTTTTCCACGTCCTAGTATTACTGCTAATTTGTGCTGATACAGATCTTCAGCCATAACATATGGTTTCATCAAATTTCTCCCTCAATTATAAACCTTTAACCTATAGAAGTATAACAGAGATAAAGGCTTTTGTCAAGAATGGCAGGAAAAAAGGTTTGTGTCAAGCTTTCTTTGGATTTTAAAAAAAGACTCCCTCTGTTATTAAAATGCCAGGCATTTTATTGCAGCAAATGCTGCATCTACCTTTCCCCGTCTTAATATTGGCATGACTTCCTTAGCCTCTGGATATAATGAATTTTTCTTTATTAACTCTATATAATT
>JAAYLO010000052.1 GCA_012521855.1 Halanaerobiaceae bacterium | reverse complement strand
GTATATATAGTAGTCATTACTACTATATAACATTAAAATGGGAAACAGGTGAAAGGCCTGTGCGGTCCCGCCGCCGTATGGTTTTTGATGATTTGGAAGGCCACTGGGAAACCGGGAAGGCAAATCATTGTATAGAACCGAGCCGGAAGACCTGCCTGTATTGGTAAACACTGTAACTCACGGGGATATGAGGGGGGTGTCAGGATTTTCTGTCTGTTTTATTTAATTGATTTTTTTACCCTTTCAACCAGAGTTGAAAGGGTTTTTTGTTAAGAAGAAAGGGACAGGCCCTGTTTGTCAGTGTGAATTAATAAAAAAGGAGAGGTGTTTGAATGAATAAATCTATAAAAAACAAAGTGTTTATAGCAGTAGCGGTACTTGTTCTGGCCGCCCTGGCCATGTATCTTTATAATGAATTTCTTGCTCCAGAGGGAGTAGCAGGGACCAAGAGTGTCTCCATTGAAATATTGATTAATGAAAAAAATATAGCTGAGACTTTTAACTATAAGACAGAGCATGAGTTTTTATATGAGCTCATGAAAGAAAATGAAGAGGAACTGGGGGCAAGTTTCAGGGAATATGATTTTGGTGTCATGCTTGTAGGTTTGATGGATTATATGGCTGATGAGAGCAGGAATGAGTTCTTTCATATCTCGATAAATGGAGAAGATGCCATGGAAGGCCTTCAGCAGATTGTAATAAATGACGGGGATAGATATACCTTTGAACTGAAGAAGTGGTAAGATGAAGATCAGAGATATAGCTTTAATCGGGATATTGAGTGCGACCATTACAGCCGGAAAACTGGCTTTAAGCTTTATTCCCAATATTGAGATTGTTACACTTCTTTTTATGGTGTATACAGTTATTTTTGGGGCAAAAAGGACTTTGTTTATGGCATTTGTTTTTTCAACTATAGAAATCTTAATGTATGGTCTTTCTACCTGGGTCCTGGGTTATTTTGTTATCTGGCCTGTACTGATATTATTAACAGCCTTTATTCAGAAAAAAGGCCTTTCTGAATATAAGGCTGCCTTACTGGCCGGACTCTTTGGCTTATCCTTCGGCTTTTTCTTTGCTGTAGTAGAATCATTTTTTTATGGTATGATGTATGGGATTACCTACTGGGTGAAGGGTATTCCCTTTGATATTGTACATGGTGTGTCAAATTTTTTAATAGCCTTATTTTTGTATAAACCATTAGTCAGCTTCTTACAGGGGTTTGGCAGCAGGATGGGCTAGAGCTGTTTCTTGACAGCAGTAAGCAAAGATGATAAGGTGTATTTATGATAAAGAATTTCTTTATAATGTATGAGAGAAGGAGAAGAAGCTGAGCTGCAGTTAAGGGAGAGTTTTCCGGAAGGATTATATGAGAAGGCTGTTACTATATAGATAAATTTGTATCTGAAATGCAATTATAAATTTTAAGGGGTATGAAAATGTCCGGGATAAGTAAAGGATTGCTGGAAAAGGCAAGAAAAATAAAGATGCTGATAATGGATGTTGATGGAACACTTACAGATGGTAAGATTTTTCTGGGGAATAATGGTGAAGAGATGAAGGCTTTTAGTGTTAAGGACGGGTTGGGGATACAGCTCTTACATCAGAGCGGGGTAATCCCTGTAATAATTACAGGGAGGGAATCCAATATTGTGAGAATCCGGGCCAGAGAGTTGAATATTAAAGAACTATATCAGGGTATTAAAGATAAATTGGGAGTATATGAAGGGCTGAAGGAGAAATATGGCTTTTTGGATGAGGAGATTGGCTTTGTAGGTGATGATCTTAATGACCTTCCAATATTGGAAAAGGCAGGAGTCAGCTTTACTGTCAATGACGGAGTAGAGGTAATTAAAGGAATCTGTGACTACTGTTCCAATAAAAATGGGGGAGATGGCGCGGTAAGGGAAATAATTGATTTGATTCTATATGCAAAAACATCTGAAAAAGGTTCTTGACAGGATAATTTAGAGGTGCTATAATTTAAAATCGATGGTGCAGTATTTTACTTGATAATGCGGAGGGGTGTCCGAGTCCGGTTGATGGTGACAGACTTGAAATCTGTTGTACCCGCAAGGGTACCGGGGGTTCGAATCCCTCCCCCTCCGCCAGAGATGCTAACGTGGCTCAATTGGTAGAGCAGCTGACTTGTAATCAGCAGGTTACCGGTTCAAGTCCGGTCGTTAGCTC
>JAAYLO010000051.1 GCA_012521855.1 Halanaerobiaceae bacterium | reverse complement strand
GGAAAGGGTCATGCTGGTAATGAGAAGCCTCTGTGCTATATTTATAGCCTTTTCTGTGGTGGTAGCTGTAAAGCCCAATGCGATTGTTACATTGATGTCTTTTTCCTGGGGTACAGTTGCAGGCTGTTTTCTGGCACCATTTCTTTACGGTCTGTATTGGAAAGGGACAACAAAGGCCGGTGCCTGGGCTGGTGTGATTTCCGGTTTAGTGTGTTCATTAGGCGGGGCACTGTATTATGGTATGAATGCCGGGATGGCTCCTGCCATAGGAAGTGCAGCCATGCTTTCTTCCCTGCTGGTAGTACCGCTGGTCAGTTTTGTGACAGCAAAATTGCCGGAAACTCATCTGGCAAAGGTATTTCCCTCTGTCGAGGAATACTAAATAATACTGGTTATTATTAAGGAGGTAATGATGTGATCTGGAATGAAGAAATTGAATGTATTAACAGAAAAGAGCTTGAAGAAATTCAGCTTAAGCATTTGAAGAATGCGGTAGAAAGGGCATACAATAATGTTCCTTTTTATCGGGAAAGGTTTGATAAAATCGGTTTAAGACCTGAACATATAAAGACTTTGAAGGATATTGAAAAGATTCCTTTTACTACAAAAGATGATCTCCGGGATAACTATCCCTATAAAATGTTTGCCTGTCCCTTAAAGAAAATAGTCCGGCTGCATGCCTCATCAGGCACAACGGGCAAACCCATTGTGGCAGGCTATACCAGAAAGGATCTGGATATCTGGTCTGAATGTGTTGCGAGGATAATTGTGGCTGCTGGAGGAAGAGAGGATGACCTGGCTCAGATTGTTTTTGGTTATGGGATGTTTACAGGCGGATTTGGACTTCATTACGGACTGGAAAAGGTGGGGATTACCGTTATACCGTCTTCCAGTGGAAACTCTGAGAGGCAATTGATGTTGATGCAGGATTTCGGCGCTACCATAGTTGTAGGGACTCCTTCATATGTAATGTACCTGTCTGAAATAGCTGAGGAGCTGGGTATTCCAAAGAAGAATTTTAAATTAAGGCTGGGCCTGTTTGGCGGGGAAGGCCATACTGAATCAATGGGTAAAGAACTGGAAGAGCGATGGGGAATTCTCGCTACAAGTAATTATGGTCTGACAGAGGTAATCGGCCCCGGTGTTTCCGGTGAATGCATATATCAGGACGGGATGCACTTCTGTGAAGACCATTTCTATCCAGAGATTATCGACCCTGAGACAGGAGAGACAAAAGGATATGGAGAAGAGGGCGAACTTGTTATCACGACCCTGACCAAAGAGGGTACACCCATGTTGAGATACCGTACAAAAGACATCACTGTTCTTAACCCGGAACCCTGTAAGTGCGGGAGAACCAGTCTGCGGATGGGCAAGGTCCTGGGCAGAACGGATGATATGATAATTGTCAAGGGAGTAAATGTATTTCCATCACAGATTGAAAGCGTACTGCTGGAAACAGAACATATCGGGCCTCATTATCAGATTGTGGTAAGAAGAGAAGGGTATATGGATAGCCTGGAAGTAATGGTAGAGCTGGCCAACAGGGAACTGGTAGATAATTTCAGGGCACTGGAGAGCCTGGAGGAAAATATAAGGCACAAATTGCGGACTGTGCTACAGATTGACGCAAAGGTAAGACTGGTAGAGCCGAAAACACTGGAAAGATTTACTGGTAAGGCCAAAAGGGTCATTGACTTGAGAAAGCAGGAATAAACCATTAAAATAGAAGTAGTAAAGAACTCAGGAGGTATGGGCTGATGAAAAGACTTATGTTAGGGAATGAAGCCATAGCCTGGGGTGCCTATGAAGCAGGTGTTACTGTAGCCTCTTCCTATCCAGGCACACCCAGTACGGAGATAACTGAACATTTAGCCGGGTGTGATGAGATATATTCAGAGTGGTCTCCCAATGAAAAGGTTTCAATGGAGGTAGTAATAGGGGCATCTATTGCGGGAGCCCGTGCAATTACAGCAATGAAACATGTGGGCTTAAATGTTGCAGCAGACCCTCTTTTCACCGTATCTTATACAGGTATAAATGGCGGTCTGGTGATTGTAGTAGCAGATGACCCGGGGATGCACAGCTCTCAAAATGAGCAGGACAGCAGGCATTATGCCAGGGCTGCTAAAGTACCGATGCTTGAGCCGGCAGACAGCCAGGAATGTAAGGATTTCATAAAAATGGCCTTTGAAATAAGCGAAAACTTTGATACCCCTGTTCTGATCCGTTTATCTACAAGGGTTTCACACTCATTGAGCAGTGTAGAACTGGCTGAAAGGGAAGATTATAAGTTAAAGGGATATAAAAAGGATTTTGTGAAATATGTAATGATGCCCGCCATGGCCAGGAAACGCCATCTGATTGTAGAAAAGAGGATGAGGGACTTAAAGGAATTCGGAGAGAATACAGAACTGAACAGGATTGAATGGGAGAACAGGAGTATCGGTGTAATCAGCAGCGGAATTGCATATCAATATGCCAGGGAGGCTTTCCCGGAAGCTTCATTTTTGAAACTGGGGATGATTTACCCGCTGCCGGAGAAAATGATTGCCGATTTTGCTGCCGGTGTTGACAAACTCTTTGTTGTAGAAGAACTGGAGCCTTTTTTTGAGGAACAGATAAAGGCTATGGGTATTGAAGTTATTGGTAAAGAAAGACTGCCTGTTACCGGTGAGCTCAATGTCTCAATTATCCGGGAAAAGCTGCTCGGAGAAAAGCAATCAATAGATCTGCCCTTTGAGGAGAAAACTCCCATGAGACCGCCGGTCATGTGTCCTGGCTGCCCCCACCGGGCTACTTTTCATGTTTTAAGCAAATTAAAACTCACAGTTACAGGTGATATTGGCTGTTATACACTGGGTGCACTCCCGCCTTTAGAGGCTGTGGATACCTGTATCTGTATGGGAGCCAGTATCGGTATGGCTCATGGCATGGAAAAAGCCAGGGGTGCAGAGTTCAGGAAAAAGACAGTAGCAGTTATCGGTGATTCTACCTTTATCCATTCCGGGATTACCGGACTTATAGATGTTGTCTATAATAAAGGGAATTCAATGGTAATAATCCTGGATAATTCCATTACAGGCATGACAGGACATCAGGATAACCCGACAACAGGTTTTACAATCAAAGGTGAACCGACAGTACAGGTTGATCTAGTTAAGTTGTGCGAGGCTGTGGGAATCAGGAGAGTAAAGGTCGTTGATCCCTTTAAACTGAAAGAATTTGAAAGGACAGTAAAAGAAGAAATTGAAGCAGATGAGCCTTCTGTCATCATTGCCCGGAGGCCCTGTGCCCTGTTGAAAAAAGCCAGCTACGGCGGAACTGTTACCATTGATTCTGATTTGTGTATAAATTGCAAGCTCTGTACTGCTATTGCCTGTCCGGCCATTCTTGATAAAGGTGATCATATTGAAATTGATGAATCCTTATGTAATGGATGCCTTCTCTGTGTAGAAAAGTGTCCCCGGAATGCTATAGTTAAGGCAGGTGTTGAAAATGAATAAAGCCAATATTCTGTTAGCAGGGGTAGGGGGCCAGGGCATTATACTGGCCAGCAGGATCATCGGGAATACCGCGTTGATGAATTCTTATGATGTTAAATTATCTGAGGTACACGGGATGGCTCAACGGGGTGGAAGTGTGATTAGCAGTGTAAAAATGGGTGAGAAAGTATATTCTCCTATCATAGAAAAACAGGAAGCAGATATAATTCTGGCTTTTGAAAAACTGGAAGCTTTACGCTGGATTGAGTACCTTAAACCGGGGGGCAGGATGATTATTAATGATCAGGAGATAATGCCTGTCTCGGTTACTACCGGAAAAGACAGCTATCCAGAAGATATAATCAGCAGGATAAAAGCACATTATGATAATACTGTTTGTATAGATGCATTAAAAATTGCCAGGGAATGCGGTAATATAAAGGTTCTTAATACTGTCCTGATAGGCTTGACGGCCAGTTTCATGGAACTGGGAAAAGAGGACAGGCTTAAGTCTATCAGAGAGCTGGTACCGGAGAGGTTTGTAGAAATAAATATAAAGGCCTTTGAAAGAGGATATAATTATGCAAAATCATGAAAGGGGGAAGCGGATTGTTTATAAAACAGATATCCGTATTTGTGGAGAATAAATCCGGCAGGTTAGCTGATGTAACCAGGAATCTTGGAGATAACGGCATTGATCTGATTGCAATATCAATATCTGACACAACAGATTTCGGTATATTCCGGTTAATTGTTGATTTGCCTGAAAAGGCTGAAGAGGTTTTGCTTAAGAATGGTTTTACAGTGAGTTCAACGGATGTAATTGCAGTTTCAGTAAAAGATGAACCGGGAAGCCTTGCCCGTGCATTGACGGTTCTGGCTGATGAAATGATAGATATTGAGTATATGTATGCAGTCGGAAAAAATACAAAGGGAGCCGTTGTGATTTTAAAGGTAAATGATATTGAAAAAGCCGTAAAAGTCCTGGAGGAAAAAGGGATTGATGTTCTTCCTGCAGAGAAGGTCTACAGTCTGTAATACAAACAAAAGATTACTTTTTGATATGATTTGATATAACAGCCCCAGAGCAGAAAGCCTGATAAATTAAAATCAGATTATCTGCCTGGGTTTTTTTATGTGTATATAATTTTTGTAAAAACCGGGTATAATATTTAGTATCAACTCTGGAAAGGAGTTGTTTTTATTGGCAGAGGAAAAAAGACAGAGGGTAAGGACCATGAGATATGGCGGAATTAAATATGTTAATAATGTTCCTTTTGAAAAAATAAGTGATTTTATTGACCACTTACCGGAAGAGAAAAGGAGCAGTATGGCAGAAGTAACCCAGATTCTCCATGATGAAGGGCTAATCAGTCTGATTCCTGATGATGAGCCCGGCCCGCCCTGTTGAAGATAAGAAGATTTATCTTTTTGCAGGATTTTTGCATACTTTCAAGAATAATTTAAATGGAATTGAGTTTTTACAGGCTGTAGAAGTACAAATGTCAGTGAGTTGATTGGGGGTAATGGATTTGCTGAAGATAATTAATGGTAAAGAGATTGCTCAAAAGATTTACTCTGAACTCAGGGAAGAAGTAAAAATCCTTGAGAAAGAAGGCAGAGCACCTGGACTGGCTGTGGTACTTGTGGGCAGTGATCCTGCTTCACAGACCTATGTCAGGTCAAAAGAACGTATTGCAGGGGAATTGGGTTTTTTTTCAAAAGTATTTAGAGAGAAAGAGGATATCAGCCAGCAGGAATTACAGGATTTGATAAAGAGGTTGAACCAAGATCGGGAGATCGATGGTATCCTGGTGCAATTACCTTTGCCTGAACACATTGACGAAAAGACGATTATCGAGGCAATTGATCCTTACAAGGATGTTGACGGTTTTCATCCGCTGAATACAGGAAGATTATTCAGCGGGCAAAGGGACTCATTCCGTTTTGAAGCATGTACCCCTCTGGGGATTATGGAACTGCTGGAGAGGGAAGGTATAGAAATTGAAGGAAAGAAGGCAGTTGTTGTCGGGAGAAGCAATATTGTGGGGAAACCCCTGGCCCATCTCCTCCTGGAGAGAAATGCCACTGTTACGATCTGTCATTCCAGGACCAGGGATCTGGCAAAGGAGACCAGAGAAGCAGATATATTGATTGCTGCTGTGGGTAAAGCAGCCCTGATAACTGGTGATATGGTAAAAGACGGCGTGGTAGCAATTGATGTGGGTATTAACAGGGTTGACGGTAAACTGACAGGTGATCTGGATTTTGATTCTGTTAAGGAAAAAGCAGCCTGTATTACACCGGTACCAGGGGGAGTAGGTCCGATGACAATAGCCATGCTGATGAAAAACACGATTAAAGCCAGGAAATACCACGGGGTTTGAAATGAACAGGGAAATATATACAATAACGGAGATAAATAAATACATAAAGGAGATTTTTGCCAGGGATGTTATACTAAATAATCTCTGGCTTACCGGAGAGATATCAAATTTTCATCATCACAGTTCCGGACATATGTATTTTACCCTGAAGGATGATGATTCTGCTATTTCTGCTGTCATGTTCAGGGGTAACAACAGGAATCTGGGCTTTGAGATAGAGGACGGGATGAAGGTAATAGCCCATGGCTATATAAGTATATACGAAGTCCGGGGTACATATCAATTTTATGTTGAGGAAATGGAGCCTGCAGGAATAGGTGCTCTATACCTGGCTTATGAACAGCTGAAGGAGAAGCTGGAAAAGGAAGGATTGTTTGCAGTTGAGCATAAAAAAGCAATACCTCTTTTACCGAAGAAGATTGGTATTGTAACTTCGCCTACAGGTGCAGCCATCAGGGATATTCTCTCAGTAATCAGGAGGCGCTTTCCCAATATTTATGTTTTGATAGTACCTTCTCTTGTCCAGGGTGAGGATGCCGCCCCGCAGATTGTCAGGGGCATTGATTATTTGAACAGGCGAGGAGATATAGACCTGATTATCGTAAGCAGGGGAGGGGGGTCTATAGAGGATCTCTGGCCTTTCAATGAAGAAATTGTTGCAAGGGCTGTCTTCAATTCAAAGGTACCGGTTATCAGCGGGATAGGCCATGAAACAGATTTCACTATTACAGATTTTGCAGCAGATCTCAGGGCTCCTACACCCTCTGCTGCTGCGGAACTGGCTATTTCTTCCCGGCTGGAACTGGAGAAACAACTGGATAATCTAGAGATAAGGCTCCTGAACGGGATTAGAAATAAACTGGAGTATTACCGGAAAATTGTAGAAAGTCTTGCTGAGAAAAGGGCCTTTACAAAACCGGAGGAGCTATTGTCTGAGAAAAGCCAGAGGATTGATGAGCTTGCCCGGAATCTGGAATGGAATATGGAAAAAAGACTCGGTTCTCTTAAGGAATCTTTTAAGATCATCAGCGGCAAACTGGAAAGCCTCAGCCCTTTAAAGACACTGGCCAGGGGTTATTCCATAACAGGCTGCCAGGGAGCAATAATTAAGTCTATAGAGGATGTGAATCCCGGTGATTTGATCAGGACAATTGTTCATGATGGAGAAATAAAGAGCAGGGTTCTGGAAAAAGCCAGCAAAAAAATAGATTATTAAAGGGGTTTTGCAAATGAGTCAGAAGAAGCTAAGCTTTGAAGAAGCTTTAAAGAAACTGGAAGAAACAGTGAAGGCCCTTGAAGACGGAGGTTTATCTCTGGATAAGTCTCTGGAATTGTTTACAGAGGGTGTGCAGCTGGTGAAATTCTGTAATGAAGAATTGAACAAGGCAGAGAAAAAAATAGAGATGGTTCTGGAAAGCGAAGAAGGTTTTGCAGATACTGTCCCTTTTGTACAGGAGGAAGAATTTGATTGATGTTTTTAAACAGATAGTGAAGAATTATGCCCTGGAAACTGACAGGTTTCTGGAAGAGTTGTTTGACGACAGGGGATTATACCTATCCGCAACACTGATTGAATCGATTAAGTATAGTCTTTTTTCCGGAGGAAAAAGAATACGCCCCATTCTCTGCAGGATGACTGCTGAAATGTTTGACGGCGATATCGACAGTGCCCTGAAGGCCGGCTCAGCTCTTGAGATGATTCATACTTATTCCCTTATCCATGATGACCTTCCTGATATGGATAATGACCAGTACCGGAGAGGGAGGCTGACAAACCACTGTGTTTACGGAAATGGTATTGCTATACTGGCTGGAGATGGATTATTAACATATGCCTTTAATGTCCTCAGTAAATTATCTTTACCGGCAGAAAAAAGCTTAAAGATAATAGAATTGATCAGTGAAAGTGCAGGCGTGCATGGTATGGTAGCAGGGCAGGTGCTGGATCTGGAGGCTGAAAACAGGGAATTGACCCTGCAGGAACTGGAGCAAATACACCGGGCAAAAACCGGTGCACTTTTCAGGGCTGCTGTCCTTTCAGGGGCATATTGTTCTGAAATCTCATCTGAAGATTTGAAGGCACTGGAGAGTTTTTCATTGTACCTGGGGCTTACCTTTCAGATTGTAGATGATATACTTGATCTGGTTGGAGATGAAGAAAAAATGGGGAAAAAGGTAGGGAGTGATGAAAAGCTCAACAAATTTACCTATCCCAGACTCCTTGGTCTGGATAAGGCCAGGCAGGAAGCAGAAAATGCGGCCTTGAAAGCAGTCCAGTCTTTAGAAATATTTGGTGAAAGAGCTAATTTATTAAGAAAATTGGTATATTATATCCTGCAGCGGCAGTTTTGAATGATTATAATGATTGAAAGGGCTTAATAATATATGTTATAATATAATATATTATTAATAATAACTTATATGGATGGTGCTGTATTCTAGTCAATACGCCATTTTCGAAGACGGGCCTAAAAATCCGTTAAAGGGCACATCGATGAAGATCCTGGTGTTGGCTGCTGACGCCCAGTCGGGGGCTGATGCTGGGAGTTAAGGGTTTGGGGCGATCCGCAACGGCATGCGGGCGTTGACCCCTTTCCCGTGGAGGCTGGGATCCGGATTCTGAATCCTGGATTCCGGTGGACCTGTATCTATTGCAAGATAGGTACAGTGTAGCCTGCTTTGAGTGGGGCTGGGGACAGTGGGGTTTTGTACATCAGGGATCCGGGTGTATGTTTGACCACTGGAAACCATCTCTGCAAAAGAAGCTAGAAAATGGGCAGTATTGTCAAGGAAAACTTCTAGACTGTTGAGTTTTACTCAGGTATAACAGGGATTAAAGTGTGGTCTAAGTGGTAATCCAGCTCTATCCTGGGTGACCAGATAGCCGGAATTTAAAGGGAAACCGCCGGTCTGGCGACAGAAGGTTATTCCGGGGGAAAACCTGCTGGACCTAAGCCGCAGCGTTTACCTGTTATATCGCCATCCATATAAGTCTTAAAAACAAGGGTGATACAGGCAATAATGAAAAATATAAAAAGCAGTTTTATGATTGCTGTCCTTACATTTTTGCTTGCGATTCTGGTTACACTAAGTTCACAAAGCAGAGTACAGCATTTATCATTTTTTCCCGCTCTTCTTGTCCTTATAATTATTATTTTAGTTGGAATAATGGCAGACATGATAGGGGTGGCTGTAACTGCAGCAGATCCCAGCTCATTTAATGCCAGAGCCGCGAAAAAAGTATTTGGGGCAAAAACCAGTCTGTTTCTGGTCACTCATGCTGACCGGGTGGCCAGTCTTATGTGTGATATTATTGGAGATATCTGTGGAACAGTCAGCGGGGCTATCGGTATAGTTATTGGTATGAAGATAGTAGAGAATTGGGGCGGGTCCCAGTCAATAATAAATCTGGTTACACTGGGGCTGATCTCATCCCTGACAGTGGGGGGAAAAGCATTTTTTAAGTCATATGGTATCAAAAATGCTGATAAGATTATATTTAGTGTGGGAAAAGTACTGGCTGTCTTTAAATTGTTTGGCACAGGTATCAGCTCGCGTCTTAGAGGTGAGTATTAAATGTCAAGTTTGCTGGATAAAATAAATTCTCCCCAGGATCTGAAGGCTTTAAGAATTGATGATTTATATAAACTGTCAGAAGAAATCCGTTCATTTATTATCCGTACGGTTGCTGATACAGGAGGACATCTGGCATCAAATCTGGGGGTTGTTGAGCTTACTATTGCCCTGCATTATCATTTGAACAGCCCTGAAGATAAAATTATCTGGGATGTAGGTCATCAAAGTTATACTCATAAAATACTGACCGGCAGGAAGGATAAATTCTATACCATCCGGCAGTATAAAGGCTTAAGTGGTTTTCCGAAAAGGAAGGAGAGTATTCATGATATTATTGAAACAGGCCATAGTAGTACATCAATTTCTACCGGGTTGGGGCTGGCTCTTGCCCGTGATTTAAATAAGAGAAAGGAACGGATTTATTCAGTTATCGGTGACGGCTCCCTTACTGCGGGTATGGCCTTTGAAGCATTAAATCATGCTGGCAGTCTTGGTACTGATCTAAAAGTAATTCTGAATGATAATGGTATGTCAATTGATCAAAATGTAGGGGCATTATCCAGGTATATTTCCAATATCAGGACCGCCCCGAGAATACATAAGATTAAAGAGGATCTGGAATTTATAATCAGTAAGATACCGAAAATCGGCCCGACTGTTTCTAAAAGCGTGGAAAGGGTAAAGGACGGTTTTAAGTATATCTTCTTATCAGGCATACTCTTTGAAGAGATGGGTTTTACTTACATAGGGCCTCTGGATGGGCATAATATAAATGAATTATTGGTAAATTTCAAAAATGCTGATAATATTGAAGGCCCTGTACTTATACATATCACTACTGTCAAGGGTAAAGGTTATAAACCGGCAGAAAAGCATCCTGTGAAGTACCATGGTGTAAATCCTTTTATAATCGGCAATGGTGAGCAGAAAAAGGAAAATAAGAGGGCAGAATATAGTCAGATATTTGGTGAAACCATGTTGAAAATTGCAGAAGAGGATGACAGGGTTCTGGGAATAACTGCAGCAATGCCGGAAGGAACAGGCCTGAGTATTTTTAGGGACAAATATCCGGAGAGATATATTGATGTGGGGATAGCCGAGCAGCATGCCCTCAGCCTGGCCAGTGGACTGGCTGCAGGCGGGAAGAAACCGGTAGTGGCTATTTATTCATCCTTTTTACAGAGAGCCTATGACCAGTTAATCCATGATATATGTATACCGGAATTTCCGGTCACTATTGCAGTTGATAGAAGCGGTATTGTCGGCAGTGATGGTGAAACCCATCAGGGTATTTATGACAACTCCTTTTTGCGGATTGTCCCAGGTCTGATAATAATGGCACCCCGGGATGAAAATCAACTGCAGCACATGCTGTATACTGCGGTAAATTGCGGAAAGCCTGCTGTGATAAAATACCCCAGGGGAGAGATTATCGGTATAGAAATGGATCAGGGCTTAAAGGAGCTCCAGATAGGAAAAGGGGAATTGCTGCTGGAGGGAGAAGATCTCCTTATCATTGCTGTGGGTTCAACTGTTTACCCGGCCCTGGAAGCAGCAGAGATGCTGGAAAGACATGGTATACGCGCAGGAGTAATAGATGCCTGCTTCATTAAGCCCCTTGATGGGGATTTATTACTGGATAATATTAAACAATACAGAAAGGTTTTGATTGTTGAGGAAAATGTATTGAATGGCGGATTTGGCAGTGCTGTCATGGAATTACTGAATGAAAACCAGGTATATGATGTTGAAATAAAGCGGTCAGGGCTTCCGGACATTTTCCTGGAACATGGGCCGCAGGAGCTTTTCAGGAAACTATATAAACTTGATAGTACCGGAATTTATGAAACAGCATTGGAATTTGTTTCAGAAGGGCTGGAGGTATATAATTATGGCCGCTAAAAGACGCCTGGATATGTTTCTGGTTGAAAAGGGCTTTTTTGAAAACAGAAGCAAGGCGAGAAGTGCTATTATGGCTGGCAAGGTACTGGTAAACGAGGAATTGGTCGACAAGGCTGGAGCCCTTGTTAAAGAAGATGCAGAGTTAAGAATCAAGGGAGAAATCTTACCATATGTCAGCAGAGGTGGTTTTAAGCTGGAGAAGGCCCTTAAGGTCTTTTCAATTGATGTAAAGAACAGGGAAGCCATAGATATAGGTGCATCTACCGGCGGTTTTACAGACTGTCTCCTGCAAAACGGGGCTGCCAGGGTTTATGCGGTGGATGTAGGCTACGGGCAGCTGGCCTGGAAATTGAGAAATGATCCCAGAGTAGAGGTTATCGAGAGGACCAATTTTCGTTATCTTACATTTGAAGAACTGCCTGTCAAGGTATCCCTGATTGTTATAGATGTTTCTTTTATATCCCTCAGGCTTATAATACCGCCGGCATTGCAATTTTTGACTGATGACGGTGATATTATAGCCTTAATTAAGCCTCAGTTTGAGGCAGGACCTGAGAGGGTAGGAAAGAATGGCTTGATAAAAGACAAAAAAGTACATATTGAGGTTTTGAAAGAGATAATTGAATTTTTTAATTCTATAAATCTTTCTATAGAGGGACTGGATTTTTCACCAATTACTGGAGCCTGTAGTAATAATATTGAGTTCCTGGTTCATTTAAAAAGAAATAAAAGTTCTGCTCAAAATAAAACAGATTTTGGCAAAAGAATAGAAGACCTGGTCGATGAAGCACACAAAAATCTGGAAAGGAGTTGATTTTATTTCTGTAATCGGTATAGTTTTCTATATACAAAAAAAAGAGGCTTCCAGTATTGCTAAAAAAGTAATAGAACATCTCCAAAAACGGAATATTATTTACTATATCGAAGAAAATTCAGCAGAAATCCTGAATATAAAAGAAAAGACAGCAGATTATAAAAAATTAAGGACAGAAGCAGATTATATTGTTATAATTGGAGGAGACGGGACTTTTTTACACACTGCACATTATTTTATCGGTACAAAGATACCATTACTGGGTATAAATATTGGACAGCTTGGTTTTTTAACTGAGATAGAGACAAATGAGCTGGAAGAAGCCCTGGATAATGTCATAAAGGGAAATTATGAGCTTGAAAAGAGATTGATTATTAAAGCTGAAATAAACAGCAAAGGAGAGATAGTTTATCAAAATTATGCACTGAATGATTTTGTAATCCACCGGGGAGCTCATGCCAGGCTTGTTGCAATAGAATTATATATTAATGAGGAGATAGTTCATTCTTATCGTGCTGACGGGATTATTGTTTCAACACCTACCGGCTCGACAGCTTATTCTTTATCTGCCGGCGGACCGATTGTTAATCCCCAGATAAGGGCGATAATTGTTACACCCATCTGCCCACATAGTCTTTTTATTACACCTTTGATTATATCAGATAAAGAGAAGGTGAAAATAAAGATTAGCGGCAATAACAATTTGAGTTTTACTGCAGATGGGAGAGCTGAATATACTGTCGGGTCAGAAGATGAGATATTGATTGAAGCAGCAGAAAAGGAACTCTTCTTTATTAAATTACCAAACCGGACATTTTATTCAATTTTACACAAGAAAATGAATATCGGGTTGATGTGAAAGGAGTATGGTCTTCAATGAGAAGTAAGAGGCATTTAAAAATTGTCAATATTATAAAAAATGAAGATATCGGAACACAGGAGGAGTTAGTGGAAAGATTACTGGAAGAGGGAATAGAGGTTACCCAGGCTACTATTTCCCGTGATATAAAAAAACTGGGATTAATTAAGGTTCCTGACGGTTTTGGAGGTTATAAGTATTCCATGCCGGCAGAAAGAAAACAGGCTGATATGAATAAGTGGCTGAGAAGAATGTTCAGGGATTTTGTCGTAGACATGGACTGGAGTGAGAATCTGATTATTTTAAATACATTACCGGGAACAGCAAACGGGCTGGGTTCAGCCATTGACAATATGGAGTGGGAAGAAGTAATTGGTACTGTCGCAGGCGATGATACTCTTCTCCTGGTTGTTAAACCTAAAGAGGAGACTCAGGGCCTGTATGCAAGACTGCAGGGGTATTTGAATTAAAAACTTGCTGGAAGAAGGGAGAAATGATTACTTATGTTAGTTGATTTCCGTATCAAAAATTTTGCCTTGATTGATGAATTAGAGATCAATTTTTCAAAAGGTCTTAATGTATTGACCGGTGAAACTGGTGCAGGTAAATCGATTATCATCGGGGCACTGGAAATCCTTCTTGGAGGAAGAGCAGCTTCTGATCTTATCAGAAAAGGTAAAGAGAGTGCTTATATAGAAGCTACTTTTGTTCCCAGAAGGATAGAGGAGATAAACCAGTATCTCAGTGAATTCGGGATTGAAGCTGACCCGGAGATGGTTCTCTTATCAAGGGAAATCCGGCAGAATGGGAATAACCGCAACAGAATTAATGGACAGCTTGCAACAGCGAATATGATCAAAGAAATCAGCAAATATCTTGTGGACATACACGGACAGCATGAACATCAGCGTTTACTGGACAGCAGTTCACAACTGGCACTGCTTGATGAATTTATAGCATATGAAGACCTTGGCTTACGGTCCAGGGTCAGAAAATTATATAAAAGGCTGGCAGAAATTGAACAAAAATTGTCTGAATATGATATTGATGAAGCTGAAAAAGCCAGGGAAATGGATCTCCTTGAATTTCAAATTGCAGAGATAGAAGCAGCCCAGTTAAAGGATAATGAGATTGAAGAGATTTATAGGGATTATAAAATTATGACGAATAGTGAAGATATTTATGCTGCTGTTGGAAATATATGTAGTGCTCTGAAAGGTGATGATTATAACGACACAGCAGGAATTATAGACCAATTCTCCAATTTTGTAAAAGCTCTGGAAAAATATAAGGATTGTGATGAGAGTCTGGACAAATATACTGAAATTATCAGTGATATATACTATCAAATGGAAGACCTGTACAACAGTCTGAGCAGCTATCATGAAAAACTGGAATTTGATGAAGAAAAAATGGACAGGATAGAAAAAAGGCTTGCAATTATTACCGGCCTTCAGAAAAAATATGGAAACTCTGTTGATGAAATCAGGGCATATCAGGAAGAGATGCAAAAACGGTTTGAACTCTTAAAATCACAGGATAAGATGGTACAAAAATTAACTGATGAAAAACAAGAAATACTGGAACAATATTTTAGAGAAGCATGGAAATTATCGAAAATACGCAAAGAGAAATCTGTAGAACTGGAAAAAATTATTGCTGAAGAGTTAGCTGATTTAGGTATGGAAAATACCGAATTTAAAATCTATTTTTCTGAAAAAGAACCAGCCATAGATGGTATTGACAGGGTAGAGTTTTTAATTTCACCTAATCCAGGTGAAGACTTAAAACCATTAAACAGGATAGCTTCAGGAGGAGAGCTTTCCAGAATAATGCTGGCTCTTAAGACTATTATTGCCCATATTGATCAGGTTGATACATTGGTATTTGATGAAGTGGATTCAGGTGTTGGAGGTAAAGTCGGACAGATGATGGCAGAAAAACTGGCCATTATCGGTAAGAAAAGACAGGTATTGTGCATAACACATCTGGCCCAGATTGCCAGTATGGCAGATAACCACCTTTATATAGAAAAAGAGCAGAAAGGCAATCGTACATATACAAGAGTACATATCCTTGATGAAGAGGAGCGGAAACAGGAATTAGCAAGGATGATTGGTGTAGAAATGACTGATACTACAATGAAACATGCTGAAGAAGTGCTGCATATGGCAGGTAGTAAGAAAGAAAATCTCCTTTAAAAAATAACCCTGGCAATATATAACTGAATATTCGGCCAATCCCGAGGGCAACTCTATTATAGAGGCGCCTTATTTTCTTGTCATAAAAGTGAATAGCAGGCAGGAGAGTGATTTCTTTGAAAAGAAAGCTAGGGATTGGTCTTTCAATTATCTTTTTTTTACTTTTATTTTCGTATTTTTTTATTTTGATCGATCTTCCGTCATCATTTTCACTGGTTGAGGGTACAGAATCAATAGTCAGGATTAGATTTCCTTTTGATTTATATGTTTCCGGCATCAGAAATTCAGTAATTACAAATAACGGACAGAGAATAAGCGGCGAGCATTTCAGGTTAATTCCAGGGAATTTAATCCTCAGGGCTGAAACTGTGGGCAGTTCAGACCTGACCTTTAAGTTATTTGGTATTATCCCCATAAAGTCCATTACTGTTAATGTCCTGCCAGAGATACGTGTCTATCCCGGGGGACAGGCTATCGGGGTTTTGCTGAAGAGCAGGGGGGTAATGGTTGTCGGGAATTCCTTTGTAGAAGGGGAAGACGGCAGAAAGTATTATCCTGCTCAGGAAGCCGGTATCAGAGTAGGAGATAAGATTCTTGAAATAAACAAAATGGTTGTCAATGACAAGGTGGTTCTGGCAACGGAGATACAGAAAAACATGAAAGAAAATAAAGGGATAAATCTGCTGGTAGAAAATAAAGATGGGGAAAGAAGATATGTAAGGGTAATACCGGTTAAAAACAAACAGGGTGTTTTCATGATTGGTCTTTATGTAGTTGACGGAGTGGCAGGTGTAGGGACCCTGACCTTCATAAATCCTGAAAACAATGAATTCGGGGCTTTAGGACATGAAATTATTGAAACAAACAGCCAGACCCGTATTGATCTGAGAGAAGGGAAAATCATAGAAGCACAGATTTCCGGAATTCACAGCGGCCAGAGGGGAATTCCGGGTGAAAAACTGGGCACTTTTTTCCAGTCAGAGAATATTATCGGTGATATTAAAATTAATAATCAGTTCGGTATTTTCGGTAAGATTAAAAAATTTGTCAGGAATCCCTATTTCAAGACTCCTATACCAGTAGCGGCCAATAGCGAAATAGTCAGAGGACCTGCCAAAATATATACAGTGGTCAGCGGAGGAAAAATTGAAGAGTTTTTGGTAAATATAGAAAGGGTTTATCATCAGTCAAGCCCGGGAGAAAAGGGAATGATTATCAATATAACAGATCCCAGGCTGAAGGAACTGACAGGCGGGATAGTACAGGGAATGAGCGGCAGTCCTATAGTACAGAACAATAAATTGGTCGGGGCTATTACCCATGTTTTTGTAAATGAACCCAGTAAGGGATATGGTGTTTTTGCGGAATGGATGGTATCCCAGACTCTTGGAAATTTTCAGGACTAGAATAATAGTCCTGAAAATTTTATATTTGAAAATATTGATTTTAAAGATTTTTATGTTATAATAAATGGTAAAATAATAAAATTTTACTTTTCAAAGAAGGTAATTTTGGATAAATGTAGAACTTATTATATGCCGGAAATATTATGTAAAAAATCATAAGGGGGAGTTTGATCTTTTTATGGAGGAGAATGTTAGAATTGTATTAGTCGATGACAATCGGGAGTTTTGTCAACTGCTGGAGGAGTATTTAAATGAACAGGAGTCTTTTTCAGTAGTTGGAGTCGCCTATAATGGCGTTGATGGTCTGAAGTTGGTTAAGGAGAAAGAACCAGATGTTTTGATCCTTGATCTGATCATGCCGCATCTGGACGGTATTGGTGTGATGGAGGAAATGGCCAGGATTAATATGGTCAATGATGTCAAGACGATCATATTAACTGCCTTTGGACAGGAAGAAGTTACAAAAAGAGTCGTAGAACTTGGAGCAAATTATTACATAATGAAGCCCTTTGATTTAGATAAATTAGTTGACAGAATATACCAGATGATGAATCCTCCAAAAGGTTCAAGCAGCGGATATGCAATTTCCAAGAGCCCATCTGCCAAAAAACCGGTAGATTTAAATGTCAGGATAACAGAAGTAATGCATCATCTTGGAGTTCCAGCCCATATTAAAGGTTATATTTATCTGCGGGAAGCTATTGAGCTGGTTATTAAAGATATAGAATATCTTGGAGCAGTTACCAAAGAACTATATCCATGTGTGGCAGAAAAATATAATACTACTCCCAGCAGGGTGGAAAGAGCAATCCGTCATGCAATTAAAGTATCCTGGGACCGCGGCAATGTGGCAGCATTAAGTAAATACTTCGGGAATACAGTTTCAGTAACCAGCGGAAAACCTACCAATTCGCAATTTATTGCCAAGATTGCAGATAAACTGCGCCTGGAGATAAGAGCCAGCTAACCGGATGTATAATATACCAGTATTGAATTCCTCTGCTTATCATATACTATAAAAAAACCCGGGAGGGTCAGGGATATGATCAGAGGAAGAATCATCATTGACAAAAAAACGAAATTACTGGCCAAAAGAATAAAGGCAAATGAGATTGCTGTAATTGATCATGAGGATATTGACCAGCTGGCTGCTAAATCACTTGTTGAAAAACAGGTAAAGGCGGTATTTAATCTTTCTGCATCAATTACAGGGAAATATCCCAATAATGGTCCGCTGGTATTGCTGGAAAAGGGAATACCATTGATTGATGTTGATATTGGTAAAAGTGAAGTATCAAGACTGCTCAGGGATGGTGATTATATCAAATATATAGATGGAGATATTGTTTATAATGAAGTTAAAATCGGCCAGGGACACCAGTTAACAATTAATGAAGTAAAAGAAAAGATTAATAAAGCACAGGAAAATATGGAGCAGGAATTATCTAAATTTATTGATAATACACTTGCTTTTGCCCAGAAAGAGAAAAATATAATAGTTGATCTGGAAGCACCGGAAATTGGGATTGATTTTGAGGGTAAACATGTTTTAATTGTCGCCAGAGGTGCAGATTATAAAGCTGACCTCAGTGCAATTAAAACATATATCCGAGAAATGAATCCCATTATTATTGCCGTTGACGGTGGTGCAGATGCCTGTCTGGAATATGGCTATCAACCGGATATAATCATTGGAGATATGGATAGTGTTTCAGATTATGCTCTGCAGAAGACAAAGAACATCATTGTTCATGCTTACCCGGATGGTAATGCTCCCGGACTTTCCAGGGTTAAGGAACTGGGCCTTGATTATGTACTGTATCCTGCCCCTGGAACCAGTGAAGATATCGCAATGATACTGGCAGATGATAAAGGTGCAGAATTGATAACTGTAGTAGGAAGCCATTCCAATATGATAGATTTTTTGGAAAAAGGAAGACCGGGTATGGCCAGCACATTATTGGTCAGGCTCCGTATTGGCAGCAAATTAGTCGATGCCAGGGGCGTAAGCAAACTTTATCAGAGCAGGATTTCTTCTCACTACTGGTTTCAATTTCTCATTGCCATTTTTATACCTCTTCTCATTATATCCCTTTTTTCTCCCTCCCTGAAAAACATCCTGCAATTACTTGCCCTTAAAATAAAACTAATTTTTCACTAATATAAAGACAGTATTTTCATAAAAAGGTGGAGAAAATATGATAATTAATTTCCGCTATCATTTTTTTACTATTACTGCTATATTTGCGGCTTTAGGCATTGGTATATTGATTGGTTCCAGTATTGTAGGTAATGAGGGCTTTGAAAAGGAGCAGAGAAAGATTATAGAGAATATCAGTGAAGAGATTTCTCACTTAAAAAAAGAGAATACCAATCTGACAAAGGGTATAAATATACTGGAAACAGAATTAATTTCCGTAAAGAGTATAGATGCAGAGATATACTCACTTATTATTAAAAACCATCTGAAAAACAAAAAGATAATTTTGCTTTATGATGATCTGCCGGAGGTAAATATTGAGGAGATTAAAAATTTTTTTGAAAAAACAGAAGCAGATCTGGTCATAGAAAAATTTGCTGGGATAGATGAAAAGATCAGTGCTGAAATAACCGGCAGTGATATTCTTATCAGCTGGAATCTCAAAAAAAAGATAAATGATGAATTAAAAAAATCAGCTTCTGAATCCTTTATTAACTGTCATGGCAAGAGTTTACAGGAACTTATTTTAGAACTGGTAAAGGAAATTGTTGAAAATGATAAATAATAAAAAGATCTCTGTAATAATACCGGCTTATAATGAAATGAACTATATCGGTGAAACATTGGAAAATCTGAAACTGGACTGGCTTGATGAATTGATAGTGGTAAATGACGGCTCAACAGATAAAAGCAGAGATATTATAAAGAAATTCCAGGTAAAACTACTTGATTTGGCTGATAACCATGGCAAAGGGCGGGCAGTTACGGAAGGAATTCTGTGCTCAAGCGGTGATATTATAGTTACAGTAGATGCTGACCTGGGGGATAGTGTGGTGGAGATCAAAAAATTAATAGATCCTTTAATTAATGATGATTATGAGGCAGCTGTCGGAATCATGCCGGTTACCGGCGGGGGTCTGGGTATAGTAAGAAAACTGGCTGATTGGGGCTTAAAAGGAATTACCGGTAAAACCATGCTGGCAGCTCTTTCCGGCCAGAGGGCTTACCGGAGGGAGATCCTTGATTATATCTTACCACTGGAAAATGGTTTTGCCATGGAGATGGGTATAAATATTGATTTAATCAAAAACAGTATAAAATTTATAGAGGTAGAGTGTTCTTTCAAACACAGAGTAAGCAGGCAGGACCTTACGGGATACAGGCACCGGATACGGCAGTTTGCTGATATATCAAGATTTCTCTGGAGGCTGAAAAGAGAAAAATATGTTTATAAAAACAAAATTAGAAGAGCTTAAATTAATAACAAAAAACTATCAGGATAAGGGGATTTTAGTAACAGGGGGTTTATTGATCATAATTATCAGCCTGATTTGCTGGAGTATTATGCTGGCACTGGGCCATATTGAAAGGGAGCTGTTTGATATTTATCTTTTTTTCAGTCTTATAATAGGTGTGACAGGATTCCTTGATGACCTGGAAGGGGATGGAAATGCCAGGGGTTTGAGAGGACATTTTGATCATCTAAAGAAAGGCATCCTGACAACAGGTATAATAAAAGTATTTGTAATATCAATATCAGCATTTCTCCTGGCTTTGAAACTCAATGAATCTCTATGGGAAGTTCTCATCGATACGGGCATTATTGTTTTTAAGACCAATCTTTTAAACCTGCTGGATTTGCGTCCGGGAAGGAGTATAAAATTTTTTATTTTAATTTCTGTTTTAATGATTAATAGAGGGAGTTTCCTGTACTATTTACCATACTTTATTGCTTTTCTTTTTTATTTACCATTTGACATGAAAGAAAAGATGATGCTTGGTGATTGTGGTGCAAATCTCCTGGGTTTTATTCTGGCTTTCAATATAGTTTTAAAATCAGAAAATTATATTCTTTTATTGTCTTTCTTTATACTTGCACTTATTCTCAATATCCTATCTGAAAGCCGTTCATTTTCTTCAATTATAAAAAACAATCCTGTTTTAAACTGGATTGACTCCCTGGGCAGGGACCTTTAGGTAAATAATTATGCGAGTGCGGCTGATAGGGCTCACTATTGC
>JAAYLO010000050.1 GCA_012521855.1 Halanaerobiaceae bacterium | reverse complement strand
TGTCTTTTCTTCTTTTCTCTTGTTGCCTTTTTTGAGCAGGTTGAGATAACTGTAATCCTGGATTACAAGTGTACCGCCTATAATGAAATCATCAGGATTATATTTATACTCCAGCTCATTTTCTGAAGCAATTATTATCATTGGCAGATCAAATCTATTTTTATTTAATTCAATTTCATAATAATCATCCAGGGTACCCTTTTCGAACTTTTCCTTCAGCCTCTTTTTTATTGCCTCATTAAAACAGCTTCCCAGAACAAAGGTCATATGCTCCCCCAGTAAATATTCATTTAAATATTCTTTAAAAAATTCCTTTATGATATCCTCATACTCCCCTGTTTCCCCTTCTTTGACAAACTGGCTATAATTATCTATTCCTATTTCATTGTTATTTATACTGATGATACCTCTATTCTCCGGCCTGATATTATTCCTGTATTTTATATCCTCAAAATTATCATTCAAAAGATTTGCATCAGGCAATGATACCATTTTTTTTAAGAGCAAATTTTTGAAAACACTTTTTATATAGTCATCCCTTATCTCTTCACAAATATTACCGGTTCCTTTGTCTATAAAAGCCAGAAAGGAGTGTTCATTAAATCCTGTATATAAATTTATCCATTCAGGCGCTTCTGCTGATTCCGGCAGCTCTTGTGATACTATAAGTTTATCAGCAGTATCTGCAGGATAGATTATTTCATACATTTCCTTTTTTCTGTCAATATATGATCTCTGTATCATTCCTATTGTCTCCAGCAAATTTGTTAGCATAAATCCAGGATTTAATTCTTTCCAGAGCCTTTCTTCTTTCAAAAACGGATTATATGATTTGTATTCTTCATATTTATAGTCCTCTATTAATGATGGTGTAGCTCGAAAAGGCCCTTTTTGCGTTTTGGGTATTTCCCGTGTCAATATTCCTTGATAAATCTTATATATTCCATCTTTTTCATCTTTCTTTAAATACCATGTCCCGTTTTTCCCATAAGGATGTACCAGGTCTTCTCTTTGAATTCCCATACCAACATTACTCATACTATCACTCATAATTAAATCTTCTTTATCCTGTAAAGGAAATTCCACTATATATCCAGAATTGAACTGGAATCTCCTCACCAGACTCAGATATATCCAGTGTTCTTTCTTTATTTTCAGCTCTCCATCAATGAGATTTATCGTTATATAATCATTGTCCATGAACTCATCAGTAATATATCCCTCCACCCCGTTTTCTTCCTTTTTTATTATATTGAGGGTTATGAGTTCTTCGTATATACTCTCTATATCCAACATATTTTCTATATATTTTAATACTGAATTCAGTATTGATATTGCAAATGTAATTAAAATCATCTTGATATTTATCTTCAAATATCCCTTTAAAGAAGCAAAAAATTTCACTGATTCATCAGACAAAAGGGTTTTTACAGCTGTTCCTATGGTTGTTATTATCAGTTTTTCAACTGAACTGATTAATGTTCCCTTTGAATCTGTCATTATACATTTCTTGAGTGTCTTATATTCCTTATCAATATCTTCTCTCGTATAGTTTATGTATTCTTTCAACTTACCTGTATTTTTATAAAATAGCTTTATTCCCTCTATTTCATCTCCTGAAATAAAGCCATTGATAAAGGCAAAATCTGCACCACCCTGGTATCCCGTCAAATATATCCTGGCATCGGGATTCTCCAGCAGTATTTTTGAATATACCATCTGTATTAAATCCAGTTCTCCAGGCAGGATATATTTTTTGTCTGCCTCTTTGCCTTTATATGTAATTACAATATGGTCTTCACCATCAATCTCCTTTTTTAAAACCAGTACTCTAAATCCCGTATCACGCATATCCAGTTCTTCTGTCAGCTGTAACTCCAATTCGGAATTACCCCTGTTTAATTCAATTATTTCTTCCCTGATCTCACCCATATGTTCTGCCAGTTTTTCTATTATAATATCTTCACCATATTCCAGAGTATCACTTAAAAAACCCTGTAGGTCACCTATATTATATAAAAGTGCAAAACCACAGGCTAAAAAAATATCATCCCCTATAATCTCTTTTTCCTTATCATCAATAATCCTGTCCCTCTGTTTATTTATAACTCCCTCCAGGATCTTCGAACCAGTATCTTTGAAACTTATTTTTCCCTGTAACTGCATATCAGCCAGAGCTTGGGCACTTTTTGCATCTGATACTTTACCATAAACGCTTATTACTTTATCTGCTACATGAAGTACCAGCTTGATTGCTGCCTGATAGTTTTCCAGCCTCTTGTGAGCTTTTTCTAGTTTCTCTACTGTCTCCCGGTCTGGATAAAAGTCTCTGGGATCCAGGCTAACCCCCATCTTTTTTGAATATAAAGTCCATTTATAATCCAGATAATCCGCTATTGCCTTGTAATTATCAGCTGCATAGAT
>JAAYLO010000049.1 GCA_012521855.1 Halanaerobiaceae bacterium | reverse complement strand
CTCAATCGGAGCCCTGAATGGTGCCCTGATGGCAGAATTTGTGCTCCAGGGAATGAATCCCGATGAGATCATCTATAGACTGGAAGAGGCCTGGTCTTCTTTCGGGGATTTTCTGACCCTGAACTGGCCGGGTTTTCTGGCTAATCTTTTCTCTCCAGCCAATATTCCTTCAATTTATACCAACAGAAAAATCCGAAAACACCTGTCCAGGTTTATTCCGCAAAAAAGAAAATTCTCTGACTACCTCAAATGCCAGCTGAGTGTAACTGCCACCAATCTGAATAGCAGGAGGCTTCATATTTTTGACTTTAATTCAAAAGATCCTGTTGTCGAGGCAGTAATAGCATCAATGGCCTATCCCGCAGCTTTCCCGGCTGTAAATATTGACGGCCAGTATTATGTTGATGGCGGGGTTCTCAGTAATACACCTCTAAAAGAAGCAATACTGTGGGGAGCCAGGGATATATTTCTTGTTTTTCTGCGGCCTGTGAGCATGATAGAAGGCGGAGGGACCAGTAATAAAAAATTTAATTCTGCCCTGGAAGTAATTGATGAGTTGTTTGATATAGCTCTAAATCATCTGATGTATGGTGATTTCAGGAATGCGGTGAGAATGAATAAACTCATTAATTTACTGTATAGATATCAGAATAGGCTGCCGGCAGGTTTCCTTAATGAAATAAGGGAATTATACGGACTGAAAGATAAGGCCGGGAAAAGGATAATCAATGTCAGGCAGATTGCACCTGCTGAAGCACTCTGTCCCCCGGGGTTGAAGGGCTTTGACCAGCAGGAAGCAATCAGGGAAATAATAAAAAGGGGAGAACAGGACACCAGGAGAGTCTTCTGAAGAAAATTTAAAAAAATGCAGGATTTTTGCATAATTATCTAGAATATTATATCATATTCAGCTAAAGGGGGAGAAAGGAAGTATGGAGTATAGTTTGCCGTTTACGACCTGGTTCTGGCTTATTGTGCCGAACTTACTGATTGTTTTATTATCATTGTTTAGATTGTTGAAAGAGAGGAGTGGAGGAGAAGAGTGATTCCGGTATTAGTAGTATTCCTTATTTATACTGTTCTTATGTTAACTATAGGGTATTATTTTTACAGTAAGGATGATTCTTTAGAGGATTATTTCCTTGGCGGCCGTTCCCTGAATCCCTATGTTACAGCATTAAGTGCCCAGGCCAGTGATATGAGCGGCTGGCTCTTGATGGGTTTTCCGGGTGCAGTATATGCCGGCGGTTTTAATGCCATGTTTATCGGAATTGGGCTGGCTGTCGGGACCTATCTCAACTGGCAGTTTACTGCAAAAAGGTTGAGGCGTTATACGGAGGTTGTTGATGCCATTACAATTTCTGATTTTCTGGAAAACCGCTTTAAGGATAAAAGCAGGTCTTTAAGGGTAGTTTCTGCTATAGTTATTCTTGTCTTTTTTACAATTTACGTTTCTTCAGGCCTGGTAGCAGGCGGCCTGCTCTTTGAAAATGTACTTAATGTTGACTATAAACTGGCAGTCTGGTTTTCTGTTTTAATAATTGGTCTATATACCTTACTGGGTGGTTTTAAAGCAGTGAGCTGGACAGATTTTATCCAGGGAAGCCTGATGTTTCTGGCCCTGATTGTGGTCCCGGTAATTGTTATTGTAAACAAGGGAGGGCTGGGAGAGATCTGGAACCAGGTGGCAGCTGTAAACCCCGACCTCCTGGATGCGGGGAAACTGGTTAAATATAACCTGGCAGAAAGGGTTATGTGGACTTCCGGTCCGCAGAGTGGAGACGGTTTAAATTTCATTGAACTTATTTCACTGCTGGGCTGGGGTCTGGGCTATTTCGGCATGCCCCATATCCTGGTAAGGTTTATGGGTATTAAATCAGCAAAAGAGATGCCTGTCGCCCAGTTTGTCGGTGTCAGCTGGGTCGTTATCTCCCTTATCGGGGCTGTTCTGGTGGGGATTATGGGTATTGTAGTATTACCTGAGCCCCTGGCAAACCAGGAGATGGTATTTATCACCATGATAGAAAAACTTTTTAATCCATGGATTGTCGGTATCCTGCTGACTGCCGTACTGGCTGCAATCATGAGTACCATTGATTCACAACTCCTGGTTTCATCAAGTGCCATTGCTGAGGATTTCTACAAATCTCTTTTCCGGCCGGAAGCCAGCCAGAGAGAACTCCTCTGGGTCAGCCGTGGCGCGGTGGCCCTGATAACATTGATTGCCGTGATTTTTGCCCTGTCAGGAGGAAGTATCCTTGATATTGTTTCATATGCCTGGGCAGGATTGGGAGCAGCCTTCGGCCCGGCTATCCTATTCTCGCTTTTCTGGCGGAAAACAAACCGGAGTGGAATACTGGCAGGAATGATTACTGGCGGGCTTGTTGTCGTAATCTGGAAGAACCTGCTGGCATTTACAGCCCTTTATGAGATAATACCCGGTTTTATCCTTTCAAGCCTTGTAATATACCTTTTTGGTATCTTTGGCCAGGGCCCTGCAGAGGAAGTATTGAAAGAATTTGAAACTGCCATGAAACCGCTGGCCAGTGAATAGTGAATAAAAAAATTTATGAAAAAGTATCAATAAAAAAGATTATTGTATTACCCCCCCTCTGTGGGGGTTTTTTAATTGAATAATCTTTTACCTTTAGCCTCTGAAGTGATATAATAATGAAAAAGGGAACAGGAAAATGGAGTGTATTTATGAATAAGGCTATAAATACGAGGATAGTGGAATCCGGGGAAAACAATCCCTGGTACAATCTTGCCCTTGAAGAATATTTATTACAAAAGGCAGGGGAAGGAGAAATCATCCTCTATCTCTGGCAGAATCAAAATACAGTTGTTATCGTGAGGAACCAGAATGCCTGGAAGGAATGCCGTTATCAACTGCTGGAAAGAGAGGGCGGCAAACTGGCCCGCAGATTATCAGGTGGAGGGGCTGTTTTTCATGACACCGGAAACCTTAATTTTACCTTTATTATGGACAAAAAGCTCTATAACCTGGAGAAACAGCTTGAGGTAATCCTGTCTGCAGTGAGGAGTCTGGGGATTGAGGCAGGGTTTTCAGGACGTAATGACCTGGAGGCGGGGGGTAGGAAGTTCTCTGGAAATGCCTTTTACTTTTCAGAAAAAACGGCATATCATCACGGTACTATTTTGATAGATGTTGATTTCAATAAGCTGACAAGATATTTACAGGTATCAAGAGAAAAAATAATTTCAAAAGGAATAGATTCTGTCCGTTCCAGGGTGATAAACCTGAAAGAACTCAGGCCTGATTTGAACTTAAGCATGATGAAAAAGGCCTTATACAGATCATTTCTTTCCATCTATCTTAAGGAGGAAAACCCGGAAGTTCCTGAGCCTTATCTATACTACCCTTCAGGGATGACGGAGTTAAGGGGGCTGTATAGTAAATATTCCTCCTGGGAGTGGATTTATGGAAAAAGCCCGCAATTTGATATGAATATCAGTAAGCGTTTTGACTGGGGCGGAATAGAATTTGCTTTTTCCTTAAGAAATGCTATTATCAGGGATCTCATCATCTATTCTGATGTTATGGAAACAGAGCTGGTCACTTTACTGGCAGAAAGCTTAAAAGGAATAAACTTTAATCTTACTGATATTATTACAGCCATTGATTCTGTTCTGGAAAGTTTGGACAGGATCTTTTATGACAGGATAAAGGCGGAAAGGATGATTTCTGATATAAAAAACTGGTTCAAGGAAATTATGTGATAATTCTTTTGAGGGGGTAGTTTTTGTTGAAGAAAAACATTGTTTTTGTGCTCATGTTCATTATAACAGCCCTTTTCTGTGTTAATGTTTCGGCGAAGGAATATGAAATATCCAATTTTGATGTGGTGATGAGCCTGAGTGAAGAAGGTGATTTTCTTGTTGAAGAGAGGATAACCTTTCATTTCCTTTCCGGGGATTTTTCATATGCTTACCGGGAAATTGAAGGGAATGTCTTTACAGGCCTTGAATATATAGGTCTGGAAGGGATCAATGCCACAATCACTGATTATGAACTAGATGAGGGAAAGGATCTGAACATCAAATGGTATTATGATTATATCGGTGACACTGCTGCCTTTGTCTTCAAATACAGAGGAGTAGCCGGTCTCCAGAGTATTGGCGGAAAGAATGTAATCGAGTGGACGCCTACCGGGGCAGAATGGGATGTACCCATCAGGGATATTGATATCTATATAAAATTTCCCCGGGAACCGGAGGAACTGGAACTGAGGCCTTCCGGGGATGTAGTATTCCAGGATTCTAAAGAGGTCCATTTTCATAAGGATTTATTGACCCCGGGCAGAGAGTATGTGGTTTACCTCAGTTTTCCGGAGATGATATCAATGGCAGGGAAGAAAGAGCCTTCTCCCGATTCTGCCTGGACGAAGGAGGATAAACTGTTTTTTCTGTCCATTTTGTTTGCGGGACTGCTCTTTTCCGTGATTGATTTATCCCGTATAAACAGACTCCGCCCTGAAAAAGGGAATTATTCTGTCGATGAACTCCTGCTATATGAAAAGGCTGCCCTCTACAGCAATATTACTGATACCAGAAAAGGGGTTAATGCCCAGATTTTCAGTCTGGCCCAGAGGGGGAAAATAAAACTGGTTAGTTCCATTAAAAAAGGAGTTTTTGCTGCCAGAAAAGCTGAAATATCTGTAGAAATTCTGAATACAGATGGTCTGGATGATATTGAAAAGAGCATCATCAATAATCTAAAGAAACATAAGACCCTTAAGAAATTTTTCGAGGATTACAGATGGTTTTCCCGGGTGGACAAAGATATTAAAAATGAGCTCAGGAAAAAGGGTTTTATTTCTCCGGAAAGAGAGGAAATGAGGAAAAATATATATATTTCTTCTTTGCTTCTTCTTTTCCCTTCACTTGGACTATTTATTATTGGAGGGGCATTAAGCAAACCTCCGCTGACAGGTGCAGCTACAGCTTTACTTATCATTGCGTTTGGGAGATTGATAAAAGGGCTTTTAACAGATATAATGACTGCTGAAGCCCTGTATCTGAAAAAAGAAGCAGAAAAAGAGATTGAAGAAAAGAAGAGAACTCTGGACAGACTTGTTAAAAACAGAGACGGGACAGCAGCCCTGAGCTATTTCTTTTCCTGGATAGGGTATATCATCCTGCACAGGTATTTTGGAAGTGCTGTCCTTGGAACTTACAAAAAAGCCTTTAAAAGGGCAGAGAAGGCGGAGCTGCCGGAATGGCTCGGGATGGATACATCTGAACTGGGCATCACCCTGGATGCCCTGGAGTTAATAGATCTTATAGATTATATGATGGTGAGTATGGTCTATGCGTCGTATTCAGGCACTGCGACCGGAGCCGGAGCAGGCGGCGGTACTGCCGGCGGTGGCGGTGGAGGGGCAGGTTGAGTCTATTGTTGAAATATTGTTGTGTTATCTGGATCTGAAACTAAACATATTAATGGAGGTTGATACGAAATGCAAAGTTTGTATTATGGGATGAGAAACAAACTGTTTTTGGTGTTTACTACTGTTTTACTGGTCTTTTCATTTACAGGGGGATTAAGCGCAGCAGATAGCCCGCAGAAGATTATTGTACAGACACCTCCCACAGCTGGAGCCCTGCCGCTGATCTGGATGAAAGAGAATGGGATAATGGCTGATGAGATAGAGATAGAAATAATTATTTCCCCTGACCACCAGCGGGCTATATCCTTGATCTCACAAAATGAAGTGGATATGATCCTGACAGGTGTCAATGTTGGTGCCAGGGCCTTTAATAAAGGGATTAATATCAGACTGGTCAATACCAATATCTGGGGAATAGATTATCTCCTTACCTCCGGGTTCAGGGCAGAAAGCTGGTCTGACCTTAAGGGGAAGACCCTGAGCTTACCGCTTATGGGAGGACCTCTGGATTTTCTGGCCCGTTATTTTCTCCTGGAAAATGGTGTAGATCCTGACAGTGTAGAATTTGTTTATATGCCTTCCAATAATGG
>JAAYLO010000048.1 GCA_012521855.1 Halanaerobiaceae bacterium | reverse complement strand
ACTCTGCTGCCGGATATGCTTTGTCCTGTAAATCTAGAGGGAGCTCCCGGTAACCCTGCTGCCTTATTGTTCTCATCTATCTCTAGCTCAATTCTATTGGAAACAGGTCCTTCGCCGAATTCGTTCACCGCTGTCAGCCAGTAGGTATATGTCCCCGTCTGCAGGTAATCTTTATATGAATTAACTGAGCCATCCCCTATTTCAATACAGTTTATATGCCCTGCAGTTGAATCACCAATACCCGGTTTAGCAATGTCCGGATTATCCTGACGGTAAAGCCTGTAACCCTCCGCTCCTTCCACTGTATTCCAGTAAAGCTCTGCTGACCCGCCGGAGACTACCGGGTTTCCACTCATTACCGGGGCTGCAGGACTCCCAGGAGTCCCTTTTATCCAGGCCTTTTCACTATAGTTGTGTTCTCCGTCATGGGCATAAAGGGCATAGTAGTATGTCTCACCGGTGTCAAGCCCGGTATCGGTAAACTTATCAGTATTCCCGACAAACCATACAGTTTCTCCATCCTGGTGGCTGAAGGGAATCATGCCCTTCTTCCTTACTATCTTGACTCCAGAAAAATCTGTATCTGACGGGTTATCCCAGTTCAGTGTAATACTGTCTGTACCTGTACTTATTGATATGTTCTCCACTGGCCCGGGGGCTGCCAGGTCACCACTATTCCCGTAACTATCTCCAGATATGGTCTCACTGAATCTCCATGTTTCTCCTGTTCTTCCGTTATTCCTGCACTTACACCATACAGTTCCAGATACTCACCATTATCCCAGCCCTCTCCAGTCGTGATATATATCCCCTGGTTTTCTGCTCCATCAGCCCAGGCCTGTACTGTTTCAGTCATATCAAATTCCAGTGTCTTCAGCTCTCTTTCTTCGAAAACATCTGCTGTAAATTCTATAATGTCTACAGGTTCTGTCTCTCTCAATAGATCCATTATGTCTGAACTGCTACCTTCAGTCGCTATCCAGGGTATCTTCATACCGGGCCGGTGGTCGCGGTAATTATAGTCGAGCCCGGCTCTTATTCCGCTCTCTTTTGCATAATACGGCCTGCCCAGTCTGTCCGGGTCAGTAATTCTATACAGGCCTATACTCCGTGTCCTGTCACGCAGGTCATGGCTTGTTTCATCTTCATTGAAGTTATATTCCTATACATGAAAGACCATTCTGGCACTTACTATCCTGCTCTTCGCAGGAGCCTGGTTCTCACCATTACCGATGATATCACTGTAGAACCAGAGCGAGCTTCTATTAGCTGCCGGTCCCCTGCCGATAGTACAGCCCTCTTCATTCCAGAGACTGTACAGATCACCCTCTGTATTCTGGCCGATAATAAATTGCTGATCTTCCATTCCAGCCTTGGCAGTACTTCCTCGCGGTCTATTATATCCCACTGCAGCCAGCTTATACCCAATATCTCCATGAGGGTCCCATGTCGTTCGTATCCATCCATCGCTTTCATTCCTTCTCCATCGTTATATGTCATAAACTCGGTGTTGATACACGGGTACTTGCTCTTCAAATCAACGATGCGCTCGCTGGTATCCCGCCAGTAACTGTGGAAGCCTACTGCCGTTTTCATCCAGTCGATACCTTCAAGCCAGCTGGCTCTTTCAGCAGGCCAATCCGTTTTGTCACTCGTATGACCCCCAACCTGGCAAAAAGACAGGACGATGATCGGTATCTCAGGAGCGAGCTCGTGGCATAATTGCCATAATTCGACGAAATCCTTCAACAGTTCACCGGTATAGTCATTGGGGCCGTCGAAAACCGGTTCGTTCACCAGTTCGAAGACAACATTAGTACGGTCTTTATAACGTGATGCAATACGGGTCCAGAAATTGCGGGCATGCCTCTTGATTATTTCAAAGGCTTCCGGATCTTTTTTGTAATACTTTCCAGGCTCCGGATGATAATCGATCACCACGGTAATGCCCATGCTTTCCGCCCTGTCGATGATCTGGTCCAGCAGTTCTTCGTATTCGTCAAGTGAATAATTATCTTCCTTTTCAGGCCGGTATGCACAGGCAATGCGCACAGCATTCAGCCTGTTTTCATGCATCGCATTCCAGGGAGTGTCACTCAGCACCCATTTAGTCTTGGATTTCATCCAACCATACAGCCACAATGTACCGCCGCGAAGGCGGCAGCCATCTGGCCCGACCAGTGTATTGTTCTCGATCCTCGGACGCGTCTCCCGTGTTTTTACATATTCAAATGCGCCGATGTCCCATTCATCATCCCTTCCTCTGTCTGCTCCATGCATATCTTTGTTGAAGGGTTCTCCCAATTCCATGCCTCCCGGCAATGCACACGCAAGCCAGAAATTGCCGTTGGTAGCATCGATGAAGGGATCATATGGCAGGTCGTTCAGTATGTTATTTTTTGATACAATGTTTATACTGGGCGTTTTGGCACAGCCATACCAGATGTTATTGGCGGCCAGATTATCGTCTCCCTTGTTTGCCAGATTGATGTATGAAGAATTATTCTGCATATTGTAAAAGGTATTATTTAATATCTTTACATCGGACAAGAATGGACCTCCATTGGATCCGTTGCTTCCAATAGCCCGGGTGGGGCCAGCCAGAGGGCTTGTCTCTTTGAAAACATTCCCGTAGATATAGTAGCCGCTGCTATATGTCGGAATATCAGGATCACTCCGCCATCCTAAAGTGATATATCCGGTCCCTCCGCTTCTCGCAAAATTTTCAAAGGTATTATACCGGATATGGATATTCATATTCTCCCTGGTGCCTCTGAACCATATTCCAACAGAATGGGAAGAGGAAGACCCGGAACCGCCGTTTTTAAAATAACAATGCTCAATCAGGAAATCCTTTTCTGGGCTGACAAACAACATCCATTCCTGACCTGAATCATGAATATAGCAGTATTGAAATGTTATATTTGAAGTTGTTCCTAAAACGTTAATCGTACGTGTTATTGCTGCTTCTTCTGTAATTGTGCCAGCCCACCCCGCATCCTGCATCTCAATATGCCTTAATGTCAGATGACTAACCTTTACATTGTTGGGAATCCTCATACAATTCCCGCCTTGATAAGCAGCTACATTCTCCGGATTATAAAGCTTTATTCCATGTCCGCGGTCTTTCTCGCCCGATTGTCCGTCAATAATATAATAACCTGTATGGAAATCAAAAATAGGTCCTCTATCAGCCGTAAAAAGCGCCACTCCAGTTCCATAGCCGTTCTTCCATCCAACATCTGTACCATGATCATCGGGTGTGGACTTTTTGATTATAATATAAGCATCCCCATCTTCAGGATCATCAAACTGATAGGAAGGGTATTCTCCTGCAGCAATGTAATAGGTCGCTCCCCTTTCCAGGACATCCGGTAGCTGCCTCCAGGCATTTTCCCAGTCACTGCCATCGTTCTTTCCATTGGCTTTGTAACGAACATAATAAACGGGATTTCCGTCAGCAAAAAACATAACAGAAAAACATAAAAATATTAGAAACAGATAAAAATACTTTACAGGAAACTTCTCCTTTCCTACAGCATTTCCCGATAAGTATTTTACTAATATCTGAATCCGCTGTTATTTCTGGTAAGCTCCAGTGGAAATCCGTCCTCATCACAGTATCTTGCATCAACAGTAAAGTGATAATGATCATCTTCAGTATCTTTAAGACTTGACCCCTGAAAAGTAACTGAATAAACCTGCTGATTATTGCCTGCGTCAATTAAGTTGGAGCTCCACTGCTGATTTGTAAATTTATCGTCTGCATAAATTTTAACCAAATAATTATGAGCTCCGTCAACACCGCGCCAGCTTATCTGGTTCTTTCCTTCAACTCTTTTCAGTTCTGTAGGATAATCTGATAAATACTGGCCTATAGAAAGGGGTATTGTTGCCATTATTTTGCTTTCATTATTTTTAATACAGATTAACTGAAAATCATGAACTCCTGCATTGATATTCTTACCTGCCAGTTCAGCTGATAAATCCAGGAAAGCTTTGGGCTCACTGGCAGAATAGGGCTCTTTGTACTTCCCGGGTTCTTTATCAGAATTCCAGATTACTTCAACCTTATATTTTATTTGATATTTACTTGCCCCCTGTACAGGTTCCCAGATCAGGGCAAAAAATGAATTGTTGTCCCTTAAAAATTCCTGGGATGCAGCATCAGTAAATCCCTCAAATTTTAACAAAGACATGGTTGGCGTTGTCTGATTAGTGTGATTATTCTTTCTTTTGAAATCATCCCAGCTTATACTTTTTATGGAATTATCGGCATTGTTATTTAAGTTAAGACTTGCATAAGTACCTTCATCGCTTGAATAAGGTGCAGCAATTACGCCAAATCCATTCATTTTATATGCAGTTATATTCAAAATTCCGTCTTTACTGATTACCATGGCGGCAGGTCCATATAGATACAGATTATCACCCGAAATACCCCTGACAGATACCTCATATGTCCCGGTCATAAAATTTTCTATCTGGAAATTACCTGAACTATCTGTAATTACTTTATGACTGCCTATTGCAACACTCATGTTCGCAAGCCTTTGACCATCCTGGGT
>JAAYLO010000047.1 GCA_012521855.1 Halanaerobiaceae bacterium | reverse complement strand
TATTATCTCTTTTACTAGAAAACAGGTACAACCGCACCCTTATATTTTTCCAGGATAAAATCCCTTACTTCATCAGAAGTAATTGTCTCTACCAGTATTTTTATCAATTCATCATCCTGGTCCTCTTTTCTTACGGTAATTATATTGGCATAAGGTGACTCACTGCCTTCAATGATCAGGGCATCATCCAGAGGATTCAAACCTGCCTCCAGGGCATAGTTTGTATTGATAAAGGCAGCTGTAACATCAGGCAGAACCCTTGGCAGCTGGGCTGCCTCAAGTTCCCTGAACTGCAGGTTTTTGGGGTTGTCTACAATGTCATATGGTGTTGCTTCCAGTTCATTTTCAGCTTCCAGTTTGATATAACCCCTGTTGGCCAGTAACAGTAAGGCCCGGCCCTCATTTGTGGGATCATTTGGAACTGCAATCAGGGCACCATCAGGCAATTCGTCAATGGACTGGATCTTTTCTGAATAAAGGCCGAAAGGCTCAACATGTACCTTGACTGCAGAGACCAGATCCAGATTGTGGTCCCTGTTGAAACTCTCCAGATAGGGCAGGTGCTGGAAGAAGTTGGCGTCTATGCTGCCGTCATCCAGGGCGAGATTGGGTGTAACATAATCAGTGAATTCAACGATTTCCAGTACAACACCCTTCTCTGCCAGCATCGGCTTGATAAATTCAAGGATCTCGGCATGGGGGACAGGTGTAGCCCCTACCTTCAGCACTTTCTCCTCAGGTTTTCTGCCCAGGGCAAAGAACACCGCAGCAACAACAATAACAGCTATTACCAGTAGAAACAATAAAATATTCTTTTTATTTTTCATTGCAAATCATCTCCTTTATAAATTCTTCTAAAATACTCCCTGCTCATTTACAATAATTTATCTGTGGTCATAATATGCAGCAATCTTATTCCCTATCCACTGGATAATATCAACGAGCAATACCAGGACGACAACTGTCGCAATCATGACCGTAACTCTGAAACGCTGATATCCGTATCGGATAGCGATATCCCCCAGACCACCTCCTCCGATGGCACCGGCCATCGCTGAATATCCAATCAGGTTTATTGCAGTAAGGGTTATCCCGAGTATCAGTCCAGGAAGTGCTTCTGGAAGCAATACCTTCATGATAATCTGGAGGGGTGTTGCCCCCATGGAACGGGCTGCTTCAATCACTCCAGGGCTGATCTCCAGCATTGCGCTCTCAACTACCCTCCCGACAAAGGGAATTGCTGCTACAGCCAGTGGTACGATGGCCGCAGTAGTACCTATTGAGCTTCCCACCAGCTTCCTTGTAAAGGGAATAATGGCAACCATAAGAATAATAAAGGGTATGGAACGCCCGATATTTATGATGGTATCCAGTATCCTGTAAATAAACTGGCATGGTGCAATATGGTCCTTCCTGGTTATAACAATCAGGATACCCAGAGGTAAACCGATAATTACGGCAAAGAAGAGTGAAACACCCACCATATAAAGGGTCTCAAGGGTACCATTCCAGATAAGTTCACTATATTGAGTTAGATTGTTCATCTGTCAACACCTCCACAGCCAATCCCAGCTGTCCTATAAATTCCAGGGCCTCATCTATCGATTCATCACTGCCCTCCAGATCAAGGATCAGGGTCCCAAAAGGTATTCCCTGTATCTCATCTATCTTTCCGTAGAGGATATTGGCATCAATATTATATTTTTTTATCAAAAGAGAAATCAGAGGTTTATGGGTAGATTCCCCCTTAAAGGAGACCCTGACCAGTCTTCCCTTTTGTGTAATATTTAAACCTTCAGGAAGATTATAATCAATCACAGTTTTTATAAAACGTCTGGTTACAGGCTGCTGTGGATTAACAAAGATATCTATCACTTTCCCCTCTTCAACAATTTGTCCCTCTTCCATTACAGCCACCCGGTCACATACCTTTTTGATGACATCCATCTCATGGGTGATCAGGACTATGGTAAGATTCAATTCATCCCTGATTTTCTTCAGGAGCTTCAGGATTGAATCTGTACTCTCCGGATCCAGTGAAGAGGTTGCCTCATCTGAGAGGAGGATTTCCGGGTCATTGCTGAGGGCCCTGGCAATACCGACCCTCTGCTTCTGGCCGCCGGATAGTTCAGAAGGATAATGATCAGCCCTGTCACTGAGACCCACCAGCTCCATCAGCTTTTCTACCTTTTCTTCCCTCTCTGCATCCGGTACACCTGCTATTTCCATGGGAAAGGAAATATTCCCCCGGACTGTCCGTGAAGAGAGGAGATTGAAATGCTGGAATATCATCCCGATCTTCTTCCTTCTCTCCCTCAGTTCCTTTTTGTTCAGGGCTGTGATTTCTTCACCGTTTATCATTATACTGCCCCTGTCAGGTACTTCAAGGAGATTCAGGGTCCTGATCATTGTGCTCTTACCGGCACCGCTGGGGCCGATGATACCATATATCTCCCCTTCTTTGATATTCAGATTGATATTACTCAAGGCGGTTAATGACCCCTGTGCAGTAATATAATTTTTGTAAAGGCCTCTGATTTCTATCATTTTTAAACCACCTTTCATGAAAAAAAACCCTTCGGAGAGGGTTTCTTGAGTCCTCTCATCTCCCATTCCATTACGGAATGCAGGATTTAGCACCTTACCCCTGGGGTAGGTTGCCGGGTTTCACTGGGCCAGTCCCTCCACCACTCTTGATGACTTTATTAATTTATCCTTAAAAGATATTGTTATAAGGATAACATCAAAATATACTTTTGTCAAGAAGTTTTTTAAATCTCCTATCTGGCAAGATGAATTGCCTCACCGGAAAGGCCCAGGGCAGCTTCAAAGATCACTTCAGCTGTTGTCGGATGGGCATGGATGGTGTCTGTAATTGCTTCAACATTCAGCCCGTTCCTGATGGCCAGTGCCAGCTCTGCGATAAGGTCTGTGGCATTGACACCTAATATAGAAGCCCCGATGAGCCTCCTGCTCTTTTTCTCAGAAACCAGTTTAACAAAACCCTCAGTCTCTCCCATTGTAAGTGCCTTTCCATTGGCAGAAAAGGGGAACCTGCTGACCTCAACCTCCAGGCCCCTCTTCCCGGCCTCCTCCTCACTGATACCTGTCTCAGCAATCTCCGGGTCTGTAAATATTGCATTGGGAATGATCCTATAATCCATTTTCAGATCTCCCCCCAGGGCATTTTTTGCAGTCACCATACCCTGATATGAGGCAACATGGGCCAGCTGAACCCTGTTGGTCACATCACCGATGGCATAAACACCCGGGACATTTGTCTCCATCCTCTCATCAACCCTGATACCCCTGCCGTCATCATTCAGCTCTATCCCTGTATTTTCAATCCCCAGTCCCTCCAGACAGGGAACCCGGCCCGTTGCCACAAGTACCCTGTTAGCAGTGAGCTCTTCCTTCTTTCCCTTACTGTCAAATCTGACCAGGCATCCCCTGTCCGGACCTTTGCTAATTTCCTCAACCCTTGAGGAAGTATATATCTTTATCCCGCCCTTCTGAGCTATGCTCTTTATCCGCCTTGAAATATCCTTATCCGTATTTACCAGGATTCTATCCAGATATTCAATTACTGTCACATCAACACCGAAATTGTTGAATATAAAGGCGAATTCCATGCCGATTACACCGGCCCCGATGATGAGGAGCCTTTCCGGCAGTTCAGTCATCTCCAGTGCATCCCTGCTGTCCATCACTTCAGGCAGATTCATTCCGGGTATGGATAAGGATGCAGACCTGGATCCTGTGGCGATTATGATCTTTTCGCTTTTGATGATGATCTCCTCTCCATCTTTTTCAACAGAAACCGTATTATTATCCAGCAGCTCTCCCCTTCCATTGAGCAGTTTTACCCTGTTTTTCTTTAGGAGATAGAGGATTCCCTGAACCAGCTGGTCTACAATCCTGTCCTTTCTCATGACCACCTTCTCCATATCAAGGGCAATATTTTCTGCCCTGCAGCCGTATTCCTCTGCCCGGCGCATGGCCTTATAGACCTTTGCAGAATGGACAAAGGCCTTGGTGGGGATACAGCCGTGGTTCAGACAGGTTCCGCCCACCCTGTCTTTTTCAACAAGGACAACTTCTGCTCCCATTTTAGCAGCCTGGATGGCAGCAACATACCCCCCCGGGCCTCCGCCTATAATCACCAGATCACTCACCATTTCCTGCATTCATATCCCCTCCTGATTTTATTAGATTTTCAATCTCTTCTGCCACTTTCAAGAGATTTTCTTTTTTCACCCTGTAATGAACAAAATAACCTGACTTTTCACCAAGGACCAGATCTGCCTTCCTCAGGATTTTAAGCTGCTGGGAGACAGCAGATTCAGATATACCGAGTCTACCGGCCAGAGCCCTGACACAGAAGTTTTTTGATAATAATAATCCCAATATCTTCAGACGAGTCTCATCAGCAAGAGCCTTCATTTTTATCAAAAGATCATCCATGACAACCACCTTTTTTCAATCAGCACATTCCCCAGTAACACTACAGGATCCATTTCTTCCTGATATTTTTTATACTGATCATGAAAAGCCCTCCGGAATAAAGCAGCAGGACAAGGAAACTGAACCATACATCAAAGATATTGTTCCCACCGATGGCATATCTTAAGATATCTGCCCCATAGGTCAAGGGCAGTATATATGATAAAGGCCTGATAAATCCCGGTATCTCGCTCAGGGGTATGAAAAGGCCGCAGAGAAAGATCATGGGGAACCTGAAGAAATTGGAAAAGGTCTGGGCCTCAAAGACCTCCCTGGCGGAAACAGAAATAAATAAACCAAGAAATGCAGAGGTAACTGAGATAAAAAAGATACCCGGCAAAGCCGGGAACCAGCTGATCCCTGATATATCAGTAAAAACAACTGCAATGAGCAGTGGAAAAAGTGCATTGAAGATACCGAAGATTACAGCCCCGCCGGTCTTGGCAAACATCAAGGTATTCAAGGAAATGGGGGCCAGCAAAAGACGGTCAAAGGAAGCCTGTTTTTTCTCAAAGGTTATGGTGACAGCCAGCATGGAAGTTGTACCAAAGAGTATTGACAGGGAAACCAGCCCTGGCAGAAAATCCGGAATATCTACGGAACCGCCGGACCTCAGGAAAAACATCAGGGTCCAGGAAAAGGGGAATATTATACCCCAGCTGATATTGGGCGGTTTCAGGTAATATGTTTTGATATCTTTCAACAATATATTTATGAAGGCAATCCATTTTTTCAATTCTCCCTACCCCCCTTATTCTTCCCGGCTTCCGCTTCCCCGGGTCCAATCCCCGTTATTTCAACAAAGACATCTTCCAGTGCAGGTCTGATGAGCTTTGCCTCATATACTCTATATCGCCATTCATCGAAAATATCAACAAAATACTTGATATCCATCTCACAGGGAGTATGAATCCTGACCTTATCTTTATCAAATACAGGCCTGTAATCAGACAATCCCTCAAGGAGAGGCCCTTTCTCCAGGGTAATGTCCCTGTCCAGTAAAAACTCCAGGACATTATCCTTCCGGGCTCCCTTCAGCAGCTGTTCTGTTTCTGCCAGCTGTTTGATCTTCCCCCTGACAATAAAGGCTACCCTTTCACAGAGCCTCTCCGCCTCCTCAAGATAATGTGTAGTCAAAAAGATGGTGGTACCGGCTTTATTCATTTCACTGATCAATCTCCGGATCTGCCTGGCACTGGCCACATCTATACCGGTAGTGGGCTCATCCAGAAACAGTATATCAGGTCTGTGTATGATGGCTGCCGCTATGGCCAGTTTTCTTTTCATCCCTTTAGAATATGCCCTGAAGGGCCTGTCCGCAGCCTCAGAGAGGTTGAACATTTCCAGCAGCCTTCCGGCTTCCCTCTCCCTCTCTCTCCTTCTCATTCCATAGAGTGAAGCACAGAAACAGAGATTCTCAAAACCGCTCAGTTCAGGATAGAGATTGCTCTCACTGGGGACAACCCCGATCATCTCCTGAATCTTCTTGACAGAACTCTGCCCATTGATCTTCAGCTCTCCTGAACTGATACTGCATAAACCTGTCAGCATGTTTATGGTACTGGTCTTACCGGCGCCATTGGGACCCAGGAAGCCGAATATTTCCCCCCGCTTTACATCAAAGGAGATCTCATCGACTGCTGTAAGTTCCCCATACCTTTTCGTCAGCTTTTTTACCTCTATTGCAATATTGTTATCCTGAGATGTACCCATCTGTAACAGCACCTCTTTTGCCTTTAGTTAATTACTTAGTTAATTACAATGAACTTATTATTTTATTTTAGCCATTGCTTAATTAAATTATACTTTACTTAATAATTTTGTCAAGTAAAAGCCCCTGAAAATATTCAGAGGCTCATTCTTTTATATATCTATATTCTCATAAAGGATATAACGGGTCTCTTCCATGCCCAGTCTTTTATATATCTCCTGTGCTTTTTTGTTGTTTTTCTCCACATAGAGACGCAGACCGCAGACATTAGCATCCTGTTCGGCCAGTCTCCTTACATGTTCATACAGTACCCTGAATATACCCTGTTCCCTGTATCCTTCAGCCACATATACACTCTGGACCCACCAGAAGTATGCATTCCGCCAGTCACTCCACTCCTTTGTGATCATCAACTGGCCCACTACCTTTTCATTTATTTCATATACATAATATACAGCCCGGTCCGGATCCATGATCCCCTGTCTTACGCCATTCCTTACTACTTCCTCTTCCAGTTTCAGCCCCTCTGTTTCCAGTGCCATCTTCAAATTGAATTCTGTAATGATCTCTATATCCTTTTCTTCATCCCTTCTTATCAATTATCTGCCCCTCCCTGAAAACCTTTTCTTTATCTTCTGCCAGATTGATTCTTTTCCCCCTTCAAGGAACCTTTTCAGTTCCTCCTCTTCTTCCGGTGTTATATCACGGCCGGTCTCCTGGAAACCCTCCGGTATGAAGTTTATATC
>JAAYLO010000046.1 GCA_012521855.1 Halanaerobiaceae bacterium | reverse complement strand
GTTTTACACCTGGAGAAACATTATCCATTCCTTCCCTCAATAAGATAAAACCAATGCTGAGAAAGGGCATCAAAGAATATATCGAAAAGATTCAAAATCCCCGTTTTAAGTCATTATTCAATAATTATTTAGCATATAATGAAAATTCCATAATAAAAAATTTTCTTGATCTTAAAACAGATAATCTGAATGGAAATTTAGATTATATAGATGAAAACCTGGTATCAGAGATAAACAGGGCCTTCAGCAACACACATCCTTTGAAAATATCCGTAGAAGAGATAGTGGCAGAGCTTAATGGTACATATCCTGTAACAGAACTTGATTTGCTGGCACAGGATATAAAAGAAAGGGTCATGGAAATAATAGAAAGAAAGATCAGGGAAATGGAAAAAATTAATTATAATGATATTATAATTAATTTAGTAAATTAGCAGGAGTTTAATTATTATTTGTAGAAATAAATATTGCGAGGTGAAAAAGATGAAAATCCTGATAAAAAATCTTGCAGAAATATATACAGATTCAAAATTTCATGTAAAGAATGGATATATTATTATAGAAGACGAAGAAATATCCAGTGTTGGTGAAGGCCCTTTTGATGAAAACCAGCTTTATGATATGGTTATTGATGGTAAGGGGAAAATTGCTTTACCGGGATTTATTAACACGCATACTCATTCTGCGATGACATTGTTAAGGGGATATGCAGATGATCTGCCATTACAGGAGTGGCTGGAAACAAAGATCTGGCCTTTTGAGGCAGGACTTAGCAGGGAAGATATTTACTGGGGAAGCAAACTGGCTATTTTAGAGATGATCGGGTCTGGTACTACAACTTTTCTGGATATGTATTTTCAGATGGATATGGTGGCAAAGGCTGTTAAAGAGAGCGGTATCAGGGCAGTCCTCAGTGAGGGTCTTATCGAGGCAAATGATGGTGAAAAAGGACTTGATTCAGCACTGGAATTCTGCCGGAGTTTTCAGGGCAGTGCGGAGGGAAGAATTACAACTATGCTGGCACCACATTCTCCATATACCTGTTCCCAAAGATACCTTGAAAGGGTAAGCGGGCTGGCTTATGAGAATGGTTTTTTGGTGAATATTCATCTGGCTGAAACCAGAAAGGAATATGAAGATAGTATAAAAAATACCGGTAAGACACCTGTTAAGTATCTTGCCGATATTGGCCTCTTTAAAAATCCTGTTGTTGCAGCACATTGTGTTTATCTGGATGACAGTGATCTGGAAATACTTAAGGATGATAATGTAAGTGTAGCACACAATCCAGCCAGTAATATGAAGTTGGCCAGTGGTATTGCCAGGGTTGCGGATATGATGAAAAAAGGTATTAATGTCAGCCTGGGTACAGATAGTGTTGCAAGTAACAATAATCTTGATCTTATCGAAGAAGCCAGAATAGCTTCTTATCTGCAAAAAGTAAGTAAACTTGATCCTGGAGTAATGAATATTGCTGATATTTTTGATATGTTAACAATTAATGGTGCAAAGGCTTTAGGCCTGGAAAAACTCGGCCGGATTGAAAAGGGCTATCTTGCTGATATAGTACTTGTTGATACAGAGGATAATAGCTGTTTCTATCCAGATCATAACAATTTATCGAATTTATTTTATGCAGGAAACGGACGGGATGTTGACACAGTTATAATAAATGGTGCTCCTGTCTATAGAAATAAGGAGTTTCTTACGATTGATCATGAAGAAGTATTTTATACAGTAAACAAAATAATCAAAAATAAAGTATAAGACAATGTATAAAACCTATACCGGTAAGTATATATTTAGTATAGTAGTTCAGGAAAGGAGAGGATAATATGTTAAATATCTATTGCTGGCGTTGCGGAACTGGCATAGATGAACACCAGATATTGGGCCTGGGGCAGTTTGACCCCAATATTGGTAAATATAAGGGAAAAGGCTTTATTGCTTTTAACTGTCCTAAATGTAATAAAACAAGATATCAGATAATTGAATCCAGATATTTACTTGTTCATTATAAGGCAAACAGCCAGTTTAATGAGATGAATAAAGAAATGATCGATATAGATCAGGTTATTGATTTTTATAAATCCTTAGAAGAGATAGATACTGTAGAGAGTTTCTTAAAAAAGTGTTCTGTTTCGGCAGAGATTGATGGGATTATGGACAAACCGATTCTGCAGCCGATTGATGTTTACCGGATCTATAATAAACTTAATTCCAGCAATTTGCAGAGACTTATGATACTCACCCTGAACAAGGATAATTATATACTGTCCTGGGATTTTCGCGGAGAAGGCTTAAATTATCCAATAAGTTATGAACCAAAAGTTATCTTTCAGACTGCTTTTCTGCTGGAGGAGAAAACATCAGTCATTATTGCACAGAACATCAGTGATTTTTCTGAACCGAGCCAGAGAGATATATTGCTGACAAAAAGACTTATAAAAGCAGGCAAGGTGCTTGATATAGATTTTCTTGACCATATTGTTATAAAAGAAGATGGTTATTATAGCTTTGATCAATTAAATTATATATAAGCTTTAAAGTGATCTTAAGAATATATGAATTGTTCTAAACCCTCCTTATAACTAATATAAATGTTATAGGAGGGATTATAATGAGGGATAAGTCTGTTCATTATCTGCTGTTATTTTTAATTGTAATGGGGATTTTCCTCGGGGTGTATGAGGGTATCTGGAAAGAAGGGGCAAAGAAGACCGCCAATACTAATGTCAATATAGCAGATGACCAATCTGAAACTATATATTTAGAAGTTATCTGGGATGCCTCAGGCAGCATGTGGGGCAGGGATTATGGTGTTGAGAAAATACTCAGATCAAAAGAAGTCTTAAAAACCTTCAATGATAAATTGCCTGAAAACATAAATATCGGCTTAAGAATATTTGGAGCAAGGCGGGTAGGAGATTTAAAGGATTCCTTTCTGGCAATTCCCTTTTCTGAAAATAATAGAGAAAATATAATAAATTTTATAACAAATGTTAAACCACTGGGCAAATCACCAATTGCTTTCTCCTTACAGGAGGCCTGC
>JAAYLO010000045.1 GCA_012521855.1 Halanaerobiaceae bacterium | reverse complement strand
TCAGTGATCTGGAAGATCTTAAAAAGGTCCTGAAGATTTTTGACCAGGAGGCATTACTGAAAGAACTGTTCATAAAAATGCCTGATAAAGAAATTGAAGTGATGATTGGCCAGGAACATGATATTGAAGATATGCATAAATGCAGTATAGTCTTTGCCACATACTCTTCTGGTAACAATACAGGAAAGATAGGTGTAATCGGGCCTACCAGAATGCAGTATCCCAGGGTTATGGCTACAGTGAATATAATGTCCAAGGTAATCAGTAAGATAATATCAGAATTAAGTGGGTGAAATTATGAGTAAAGAAAATAAGGAAAAAGTAAGAAAGAAAGAGAAAATAATATTGAAAAAAATGGACTAAGAGGAGATAATGAAAAGAGAGCTGAAGATGTTAAGGAAAAAGAAGAAATAAAAAAAGAGTATATGAAGGATGAAAGAGAACTGAAAGCTGAAGCTGAAATGGAAGAGGAAGAAGTGAAAAAAGAACAGGAAGAAAAGGAAGGAGAACAGGAAAAAAAGCCTGAAGAAGAAGCTGAACTTAAAGTGGATGAAATTCTTAACAGGGTGATGGTTCTGGAGGAGAGAATCCAGGAACTGGAGGCTGAAAAAGAAGATAATACCAGGCGGATGCAGCGCCTTCAGGCAGATTATATAAATTACCGTAAACGTAATGAAAAGGAAATGGCTAAAATACATACTACTGCTCTGATAGAACTCGTAGAAGAACTTCTTCCAATCATAGATAATTTTGAGAGAGCATTAGAGCAGGATGATACAGGAGATGATTTCCGTAAAGGTATAGAAATGATATACCGCCAGCTGTTATCATTCCTCGATAAAAATGGTATTAAACCAATAGAAGCAGTAGGCTGTGAATTTGATCCTCAATACCATAATGCAGTGATGCAGGTTGAGAGTGAAGAACATGAAGCAGGGATTATTGTTGAAGAATTGCAGAAGGGTTATATACTGGATGAACATGTTATAAGGCCTTCCATGGTAAAAGTTGCTCAATAATCTCATAAATATGCTTTTGCCGCGAAATCTAAAAGCATTTTTGCGGTAAATATTTTGCTTAAATGAGTATATTTTATGAAAACAGTAATATAACACTATATAAGGAGGAATTCAAAATGGGAAAAATTATTGGTATTGATCTGGGAACTACCAATTCATGTGTTGCAGTTGTAGAAGGTGGTGAACCGGTTATAATACCAAATGCAGAAGGTAATAGAACAACTCCTTCTGTAGTAGCATATTCGAAAAAAGGTGAGAGACTGGTTGGTGAGACAGCCAAGAGACAGGCTATTACTAATCCTGATCAAACCGTTATTTCGATAAAGACAAAAATGGGTTCAGACTATAAGGTAAATCTGAATGGGAAAGACTATACACCACAGGAAATATCAGCCATGATACTTCAGAAACTGAAGAGAGATGCAGAAGAATATCTGGGTGAGCCGGTAGCTGAAGCGGTAATTACTGTGCCTGCCTATTTTACTGACAGCCAGAGACAGGCTACAAAGGATGCCGGGAAGATAGCCGGCCTTGAGGTAAAGAGGATTATCAATGAAC
>JAAYLO010000044.1 GCA_012521855.1 Halanaerobiaceae bacterium | reverse complement strand
AGTTGTTTTATACAGACCTAATGAGCTCCCCATCAAGAAGACTGGCAGCAGCCTTATCGATAATCAAATTTACATCAGGATGCAGCTGCAAAAAAGAAGATGGAGTGTTCGTTGTAACAAGGCCACTGACTGTTTCCCGGATAGCCTCAGCCTTGTTTTCACCTGAGGCAAGCAGGATTATCCTCCTGGCTCTCAGTATTACCCCCATTCCCACAGACAGAGCCTTTCTGGGAACCAGGTCAGGGGAATCGAAAAACCTGCTATTGGCATTTATAGTATCATCTGTTAAATCAACCAGAGCAGTATATACATTCAGGGCACTATCCGGTTCATTAAAACCAATATGCCCATTAACACCTATCCCCAGTATCTGAAGATCTATACCTCCGCAATCCCTGATAGCTTTTTCATATTCCCGGCATTCTCTGTCAAAATCAGAGGCCATTCCATCCAGTATAGATACGTTTTCAGGTTTCATATTAATATGATTGAATAAATTATCATACATGAAATAATGGTAACTCTGCGGGTCATCAGCTGATAAATTATAATACTCATCAAGATTAAAGGTCCTTACCTTCGAAAAATCCAGATCACCGGCCTGATACATTTTTATCAATTCCTGATACAGGCCTATTGGTGTACTTCCTGTAGCCAGGCCCAGAACGGAATCTGGTTTCAGGCTAATCTGGCCTGCTACCATCATAGCTGCTTTTCTGCTCATACTTTGATAATCTTCTGTTACAATAATCCTCATTAAGTTTCCTCCTGTCTTTATTAATTTTTAGGATTCTCTATCAGCCTTATACTTATCTCAAAAAAATATTTATTTAATATTATAAATATAACATATGACTTTATCTGAGTCAATATGCTTTCCCCTTTTTGAAATACACACCAATTTATACAAACAGTTATTTAACCAATTATTTCAGCTCTGGCATAAGTTCTTGAAATCTCAGTAATTCTTACCTTTAAGATCTTTCCAACCTTATTACCTGCACCTTCAATAAGGATTATATAGCCATTTATCCTGGATACGCCAAAATCAGGATTATTTAATTGCCGGTCCTCTATCAGGAGTTCATATTCTTCTCCTTCTCTTACAGGTAAAGCAAGTTTAATCAACTCTTCTTTACTGCCCCTGTTAATAATATTATATTCCTCTATATGCAATTCATCATTACCGCTAATATAAATATCCAGATTCAGCTCTTCTTCCAATTCCTTCAGTTTATCCCCTCCTGCACCAATCAGGACAGCAGCCACCCGGGGATGTACTTCCAATAATACGGCGGAAAACTTCTCTCTGGCAATCAATTCTGTCAGATCCCTGATAATCTTCAGGGCCATACTGCTCTCGGTAATAACCATACCGCTGCCATGGCAGTATGGGCACTCTTTCTGTATCAGTTCACTGAAACCCTCTCTGACCTTCTTTCTGGTCATCTCTACCAGGCCCAATTTTGTCAGTCCCAGTAAAGCAGTCCTGGTCTTATCCTTGCTCAATTCCCGTTCCAATACCTCGAGGACCTTATCCTGGTGCTCCTTTAACTCCATATCTATAAAATCTATAATAATAATCCCGCCTATATCCCTGATCCTGAGCTGTCTGGCAATCTCTTTTGCTGCTTCAAGATTTGTCCTGAAGACAGTTTCCTGGAGATTTTTCTTTCCTGTATATTTTCCTGTATTAACATCTATACTGACCAGTGCTTCTGTTTTATCAATAATAATATATCCGCCTGAATTAAGCCATACCTTTCTATTCAGGACCTTTGCCAGTTCTTTTTCAATATTGTAATTGACAAAAAGCGGTATATCCCCTTCATATAAAAAAACACGGTTTTTCAAATTTGGTGCAAGTTTCTCCAGTATGTTGACAATGTACTCATACTCCTTTTCATCATCAATGACCACTTTTTCTATATCTGCAGAGATATAGTCCCTGACAACCTGTATTATCAACCCTGCATGCTGGTATACAAGACTGGGGGCTTTTAAACCCTGATAGTCATTCAATACTGATTTCCAGATCTGAATCAAATAATCCAGATCTTTTTTCAGCTCATCTTTTTCCTTTCCTGCAGAATTTGTTCTGATAATTACACCATATTGATTTTCTGTCAATTCATTTGCAATGGCTTTTAATTTTTCCCTTTCCTGTACATCTGTAATTTTGCGGGAAATACTTATCCTTGTTTCAAAAGGCATTAAAACAAAGTATCTTCCCGGTATAGATACCTTACATGTTGCTTTAGGCCCTTTAGAGCCAATAGACTCTTTAATAATTTGTACCATGATTTCCTGGCCGGGTTTTAAAATCTCCTGAATAGCAAATTTATTATTTTTCCACAACTCTCTTTTTTCATCATCCAGTAATGGATAAAGGTCATTGATATGCAAAAAAGCATTGCGCTCAATACCTATATCTATAAAGGCAGCCTGCATGCCAGGCAAAACATCCTTAACCTTTCCACGGTAAATATTGCCGGCAATCTGATCATAAATATCCTGTTCAATAAAAACATCTTCTATCTGTCCTTCTTCCAGTACAGCTGCCCTTTTTTCCCTGATACCGGAATTTATGATTATCTGTCTTCCCATTTATCTCAACTCCCCAATAACCATGTCATCAGAAGGAATGTATAATTCAGCGCCAATCTTAATATATAATCCCTCCCGTTGTATATTAACCACAGGAACAAATTCCACTTCTGTATAATAATCTGCAAGAGCCGCACCTAATTCTTCCGGCCTTAAATTACCCTGGCTGCTGCATTTGACCTGAAATTTCCATTTCCCCGGTTCAATAAGCTCTCCAGCAAAAATTAAAGGCCTTATATCTATCTCAATGTCTTCTTTATTTCTCCTGTGTCTTGTAACGATTATCCTGTTTTCTGAAAGAAACTTCTCCAACATCTTTTCTTCACTTTGAATTCTTTCCCTTAATGTCATATCAAAAATATATACAGCTGTATTAATAACAGCCATCAGGGGTTTTGTGCCTTCCGGAATACTTACAGCCTCCAATATCCGCAAACCTTCCGGCAGTTCTCTATTAACAGAACTGATAAAACTATCTATCCTTATTTCATCACTGAGTTCCAGATCGAAATATTCATTCCTCCCTATCATCCCCACTTTAAGGGGCGGACCCAGGGATAATAATACATGGGGATTAAAACCTCTGGAATAAGCCAGGGGAAGTCCAGCCCGCCTGAATGCCCTGCGGAAAAGTCTTATCAATTCCAGGTGTGATAAATATTTTACCTCTTCCAGTTTCTCAAATCTTGCCCTGATTTTCATCTTTTTCACCACCAATAAGTTCCATAACCGCATCCAGTTCAAAACAGATATTACAACCGGTACAGCCGGCAGAGCGGCAGTCCCCTGTCAACTCTCCTTTTAAAGCTCTCTCATATTCCTTTTGCAGAAATTTTTTACTTACACCCATATTTATATGATCCCAGGGAAGTATTTCATCAGGCTCTCTTTTCCTTAGATATTCACTCATCTCTATCCTGTTTTCAGAAAAAGACTCCTGCCAGTTCTCCATGGAAAAAGATTCATTCCAGCCATCAAATCTCGCTCCCTTTTTCCAGGCACTCTCCAGTACCGGTGCCAGACGGCGGTCGCCACGGGAAAAGACTCCCTCCAGTAAGCTCAAATCAGGATCATTCCAGCTGAAAACAATTCCCTTTCTCTTCAGCCTGTTCCTCAAGTACTGCTGCCTTTCCTCTATCTCTTCCCTGCTTATCATCTCTACCCATTGAAAAGGTGTAAAGGGCTTGGGAACAAAGGTAGATACACTGACATTTACCTGAACCTGCTTCATATTTATTTTCCTGTTTCTCCGTATCTCCCGTCCTATTTCCAATACCTTATGGGCCAGCTGTACTATACCATCAAGATCTTCAATGGTCTCTGTTGGAAGCCCCAGCATAAAGTACAGTTTAATTGTTGACCAGCCTGCTTCGAAGGCAGCCCGTACTGCATCATACAGTTCTTCTTCGGCAACCCCTTTATTTATTACATCACGGAGACGTTGTGTACCCGCTTCCGGTGCAAAGGTCAAACCTGATTTCCTGACCCTCTGTACTTCTTTTGCCAGGTTTACAGAAAAGCGGTCAACCCTCAGTGAAGGCAGTGAAATACTTATCTTCCGGTCCTGGTACCTCCTGGAAAGGCTTTTTACCAGTTCAGTGATATCACTATAATCTATTGTACTTAAAGAGCTTAAAGACAATTCTTCATAACCTGTATTCTGTAAGATTTCATCAGCCAGCTTAATGATCGTCTCCTTACTCCTTTCCCTTACCGGTCTATAACTCATTCCGGCAGCACAGAACCGGCAGCTCCGGGTACAGCCTCTTGCGATCTCAATTACCGCCCTGTCATGGACAATATCCATGTAAGGCACCAGAAATTTTGTAGGATAAAAGGCCTGATCCAGATCTCTTACTACCTGTCTCCTGATCTTCTCCTTAACACCATCACGGACCGGATTTATGGAAACTACTTTACCCCCATCACGGTAATCTGCCTTATAGAGGCCCGGAACATATACTCCAGGTAACCTGCTTAGTTCAAATAATATATCTTCTTTAGGAATCTTTTTATCCTTCAATTCCCTATATCTCCTCATCAGATCGACAATACCGGTCTCGGCCTCTCCTATAAAAAACAGATCAAAAAAAGGAGCAAGGGGTTCAGGATTATATATACTTGATCCCCCGCCGATTACCAGGGGATGTTTTTCCCCCCTGTCTTTACTGTATATAGGAAGACAGGCAAGATCCAGCATATTTATTACATTGGTATAACTCATCTCATATTGAAGGGTAAAACCGAAGACATCGAATTCATTAACCGCTTTTTTGTTTTCTAAAGAAAATAACGGGATCCCCTCATTACGCATCAGCTCTTCCATGTCATGCCAGGGCGCATACGTACGCTCACAGATAATGTCCTCTTCCATATTCAGTAAGTGATACAATATCTTTAAACCGAGATGAGACATCCCTATTTCGTACAGATCCGGAAAGGCCAGGGCAATTTTTATTTTTTCTTTATTCCATTCTTTTTTGATAATATTCCACTCATTCCCTATATACCGGACAGGATTTGATACCTGATACAAAACCTCATCCAGTTTTGCAGCTAAGTCCATTTTTTCACCTCATATTTTACCAGGCTTCAATTATATTATATCCTTCATCTTTAAAGTCTTATCCTTCTGGCTGAAATAGGATTGCAGCAAATTCGCTTCACTTATTATTCCAAGCAGCCTGAAATGATCATTCAGGACAAAAAAGAGACTATATTTTACCGGGTTGATATAATATACGGCATCCTTAACGGCAAGATTATCCCTGACAACCTGACCGCTTAATTCTTTTATTTTTAGATAGTAAGTCTCTTTATTTTTCTTAGATAAATATTGTAAAAAATGATAGAACAGCTGTTTCTCCTCTTTATTTATCATACAATAAACAAAAAAGAAAAAAAACAAAAACCAGATATGAGCTTTCTTAAAAAGCAGAATAAAAATTCCAGCTATTATCCCTGTATAGGCCACAGTTCTGGCAAATTTTAAGGCTATCTTGTTACCTTTATTTATACCGCAAAAATTAACAAGCAGTGCCCTCAGCATCCTGCCTCCGTCCAGAGGCAAAGCCGGTATCATATTTACACTGGCTATAAGCAGATTGTATTGGAAAATCATATCAAAATATGGAGAATAAGCAATAATATCAGTATATAACAGTAATCTGATAATCAGGGCAAACAGGATATTAAACAGGGGTCCGGCAAAGGAGATCTTTATCTCTTTCCAGGGTTCCATTTCTAAAAGGCCACTATATTCAGCAAGACCTCCAAAAGGGAAGATCTCTATTTTATTGACTTTGAAGCCTGATGATACAGCAGCCAGTATATGAGCAAGCTCATGCAGTAAAACAAGACTGAAGGCAATCAAAACATCTTCAATCATTCCCACTGACAAAAAAAGCAAAAACACTAATAAAAAAAAGGGGTTAACCCTTATTGTCAATCCCCATAGTTTCATTTAATCCCTCCCTTATATATATATTAATAAGGGAGAATAAAATATACTCAAGCAAAAAACTAAAACATTATTTTCTTTCTCCTGATATTTATATTTGTCACCAGCCCGATAGCTGCCAGTGATGAAATCATGGAACTACCCCCATAACTTATAAAGGGTAAGGGCAGACCTGTTATAGGCATCAGTCCCATAGTCATCCCTATATTCTCCAGTACATGAAAGAAAAACATCGTAGCTACACCAACAGCCACCAGCCTGCCATAATTGTCCCTGGCATTCCGGGCAATGTTTAAAATCTGCCATAATAAAAATAAATATAAGGCCACTACTACCAGCACCCCGATAAATCCAAATTCCTCCCCAATCACTGAAAATATAAAGTCTGTGTGTTTTTCAGGAACAAAACCTAATTGATTCTGGGTCCCGGAGAATAATCCCTTGCCAAATAAGCGGCCTGAACCAAGGGCAATTTGGGATTGAATAATATGGTAACCGCTGCCTGTAGGGTCAATATGGGGATTAATAAAAACAATTAATCTATTTAACTGATATTCCTTGAAAAAAAATAAAGGTGTATCAAATAATATATGTGAAACAATTAATAAGAGCAATACCAGAAAACCGCCGCCAAAAATAATAAGCATAAAACGGATTTTTGCCCCTCCAACAAAGAGCATTCCGATTAAAATTGCCAGTAAAACCAGGGCTGTACCCAGGTCATTTTGCAATATTATCAGCACAAAGGGGATTAGTGCATAAATACAGGGTTTGATGAATCCAGTAAAATATTTTAATTCTTCTCTTTTGTTATCAATAACAGCTGCCAGGACAAGAATCAGCGAAACTTTTGCCAGCTCAGAGGGCTGGAAGTTAAAAAATCCCAGACTGATCCAGGCTTTTGCCCCTTTCACAGTAATACCATTGAGGGCAATAATTCCCAATACGGCAATTGTAGTAAAATATATAATATCAGAAAAATGCTCAAATATATGATAATCAAAAAACTGCAGGATAATTATAACTATTATACCCATAATTGCGGATATAAGCTGTTTTTTGATATACTGCATTCCGATAGAATCAGCTTTATTCACTTCAACGGCACTGCTTATAGCAAATATGCCGATACAGATTAATAGTAATGTAACTATCAGGATATACCAATTTACATTATTCAATAATTTTCTATTCCACTTCATAAGAAAAATCCTTATCCAGATCTTTTTATTGGAAAATTAGCCACAAGAGCAGTCATTCCTTCAGTTCTGCTTACTTCCATCTTAATCTGGCTGTCATCTACCTCAACATATTTAGTCAAGACTTCCAATAATTCATTTTTTAATGATTCCATTTCTCCAGGAGATAATTTTATCCTGTCATGAATCAATATAAACTGCAGACGTTCCTTAGCTATATTTTTGCTATTCTCTGAACTGCTTTTGAAGAAATTCCTTAAAAAGTCTATCCTAATCCCCTCCTTCAGGATAAGCCGACAATTCTTTTCAATTTAGACAAAAAAGTGTCTTTATCAAGGGAAATCAATGGTATTTCCTCGCCAGTAATCCGCCTGGCAATATTATGGTAGGCGGTTCCTGCACGGGAATTATCATTTTTCAGGACAATAGGCTCTCCTTTGTTTGTAGAGATAACAATATTTTCATCTTCTGGAACTACACCCAGGAGCTTTATAGCCAATATCTCTATCATATCATCAATATCCATCATATCTCCCTTATTAACCATTTCAGGCCTCAGCCGGTTAATTATCACTTCCGGATCCTTTAATCCTTCTGTCTCCAGTAAGCCGATTATCCGGTCAGCATCACGGACTGCAGAAACCTCTGGTGTAGTTACAATAATCGCCCTGTCAGCACCGGCAATAGAGTTTTTGAAACCCTGTTCTATACCGGCAGGAGAATCCACCAGAACATAGTCCATTTCCTTTTTCAAGGCCTCAGTCAATTCCTTCATCTGGTATGGAGTAACTGCACTTTTATCCCTGGTCTGGGCAGCAGGTAATAAAAAGAGATTGTTGTGGCGCTTATCTCTGATTAAAGCCTGTTCCAGACGGCAACTGCCTTCAACAACGTCAACAATATCATAGACTATCCTGTTTTCAAGGCCCATTACTACATCCAAATTTCTTAAACCAATATCAGCATCAATCAGACAGACTCTTTTTCCCATCATAGCCAGTGCCGTACCAATATTAGCTGTTGTGGTAGTCTTTCCAACACCACCTTTTCCAGATGTAATGACTATTACTTCTCCAGCCATTTATTCTCCCCCTTTAAAATAACAATTTACCTCTATCTCTTTCTATTTCATCTTTAAAGCTTCTACTATAATCATTCCATCTTTTACATACGCCCTTTCCGGTACAGTTGGTTCAAGATCCTTTAACTCATCAGGCGAGCGGGAAATAATATGCCCGATTCTCAACTGTGTCGGCTGCAGCTTCAGTGCTATAATTTGAGAATCACTCTTTCCTGCAGCTCCGGCATGGACGACTCCCCTGAGTTTTCCAAGGACTATAATATCTCCCCCTGCAATTACCTCTGCACCGGGATTTATATCACCAATAATAACAACATTAGCGGGGTATTTAATCCTCTGGCCTGAACGTATTGTTTGATTTATCAGTATAGTATCCAGATACTTATTTCTGTTCCTGGAATCTTCACTTACAAAATAAATACTCCCTATATTTTCATAGCGGTATAATATATTGATAAGCTCTTTCATTTCTACAGCAGAAAGAGTAATTCCATTTGGGTTTACATAGAGATCAACACCTGAAAAAAAATTACTTGCTTCTGCAGTATGCTTAATAAGTGCTTCCTTTATTTCAATAAATTCTTTTTCAGAGTCAAAGATCAAAGAAACTCCTTTACTGGTAACTCTAAAAGAAATAGCCTCCATTCATAATTCTCCTTTAAAATGTTCAACACTATATTTATATTCGTTAAAAACAGTCAAAATCCTTTTTTATTAGCTCTTATTCATCCTGAAAACCAGAGAAAAAATATTTTTCAATTATACTCCTGGCAATAGGTAATGTATATGAACTGGAATTACCCTCCTGAAGAAATACCAGAACGGCTATCTCTGGTTTATCTGCCGGCACAAATCCAGCAAACCAGCCATGGTTTGCCCCTCCCGCGCCGGTTTGTGCAGTACCTGTCTTCCCGGCTACCTTGACAGTCAAATCTGCAAAATATTTTGAAGCAGTGCCGTATGAAGCATTTGCTGCCTCATACATTCCCTTTTTCAGGATATTGTAAGTACTGCTTTTAAAAGGAAGTCTCCGAATAATTTCCGGTTTATTTTCAAAAACTATCTCATTATTGGAATCAATAATCCTGTCCACTAAATAAGGCCTATACAAAGTACCTCCATTAGCAATGGCAGATATAAAGTTTATCAATTGAATTGGTGTAGTAGTAATTTTCTGTCCAATAGCAAGGTGGACAGCGTCTCCCGGATACCAGATCTCACCCTGTGTCCTCAGTTTCCACTCATTATCCGGTACCAGGCCTTCCTTTTCTCCAGGAAGATCAATCCCGGTTTTACTGCCAAAACCATACTGCCGGGCAGTCCAGGCCAGCATATCTCCCCCGTACTCATTATATAATCTATGGCCAAGCTGATAGAAAACAACATTGTTTGAGCGGGCAATTGCCTTTGTAAAGTTTAGTTTTCCCTCACCATATGTCAGCCAGTTCCTGTATTCCCACTCACCTATAGTATATTTCCCTGTACTATCGGTAAATACTGTATCAGCAGTCACACCAAGATTCTCAATGGCTGCAGTTCCCGTTACAAGCTTAAAAACAGACCCTGGATTTACCTGGCTCATGATTGTTCTGTCATAAAGGGGTTTTAACGGGTCATTATTTAAAAAATCATATTCCTCATAAGTTAAACCCCGGACAAAGGCATTGGGATCATATTTAGGAACACTGACCATTGATAGTATTTTCCCTGTATTCGGGTCCATAACTATTGCTGCTGCACCTGTAGGAGGGTACAATTCCGGATCATTTTTAGCGTAATCCCGCAGTCTATATAATTCCTCTTCAAGAATTTGCTCAACATATTGCTGCAGTTCAAGGTCAATATTCAAAATCAAATCATTACCGGGAATAGGCGGCTTGATACTCACGGTTTTTACCTTTTCTCCACGGCTGTTAACCTCGATCTGCTCAATACCGTTTTCTCCCCTTAGATAAAGCTCATATTCCCTCTCCAGCCCGGTCTTTCCTACAATATCACCGCCACGGTAAATATGATTGCTCTGGCTGTACATCCTGAGCTCATCAGAACTGATTTCACCGACATAACCCAGTAAATGAGCGGCAAAATTGCCATATACATATTCCCTCATAGAGGATGCCTCAATAAATATCCCGGGAAGAATACTACTGTTTTCCTGTATAATGACCATGGTTTCCCTTGAAATATTACGTTTGATCAAAACAGCTGAAGAACTGCGTCCTTCCAGATTATAATTTTCTTTCATTATTGAGCTGTCTATCCCTGTCAGTTTTTCCAGTTTCAACAGGAGATCATCAATTCCTACTTCTGGCGGTACCTCATTTGGCTTTATATAAAGATTATAGTCTTCTCTGTTTGATACAAGCACATTTCCGTTTATATCCAGTATCTTGCCTCTGGGGGCACTTACCGGCCGTTCAGATAAACGGTTTCCTTCAGCAAGCTCATAAAAATAATTTCCCAGCATTAACTGCAGCTGGCCAGCCCGTATTATCAGTATCAGTAAAACAAAAGTTACAGCTATCTTGAAAAATTTCAGTCTATCAATCATAATAATTACCCCTGAAATGACAGGCTTTATAATAAATTATATAGACAAAAAAGCCCAACAAAGAATTAAGAAATGCCTCCGGCAAAATTATTGATT
>JAAYLO010000043.1 GCA_012521855.1 Halanaerobiaceae bacterium | reverse complement strand
TTGATGATGTTACCACAGCAATATTAATAAGAGCCTGGATAATAACCATTGCTGTTATTCCCACAGCCAGGACAGAGCCAAACATATCCGGAACACTGACTGCTATTTTCATTCCCCTCCAGGCAAAGAGGAAAAAAAGCCCCAGGACCAGTAATGCTCCGATCAAACCAAGCTCCTCACCCAGTACTGCAAATATGAAATCAGTACCCGGCTCCGGTAAATAAAGAAATTTCTGTTTGCTTTTTCCCAACCCTACTCCAAAGATACCTCCGGAACCAAGAGCCAGTAATGATTGAATGATATGATATCCCGTATCCAGCGGATCTGCCCAGGGATCCAGGAAAGAAAAGAACCTCTCTTTTCTGTAATTCTCACTGAATATAAAGAACATAAGAACAGGGATACTTATAATGAATAAAAAGAAAAGGTGCGAAAATCTGGCTCCAGCCGTGAATAATATTATAAAAACAGTCCCGGCAATGGTTACTGCTGTTCCCAGGTCAGGTTCCAGTAAAATCAGGAGAAATACTGCTGACAAAATGATCAGAGGAGGTAAAAGACCTTCAATAAAAAACTTTACTTTATTCCCCTTTTTCGAAAAATATTGAGCCAGATATATAACTATACCGATTTTCGCCAGTTCAGAAGGCTGAATCCGGATAGGGCCCAATATAATCCAGCGCCGGGAGCCCCCGACTATTTTTCCGACACCAGGTATTAAGACAAGTACAAGGCCTATTAGAGCAAGTATCAGTATTAATTTTGCATTCCTCTCATAAACATGATAATCAATATTCATAAAAACAAACATAAAAGTTATCCCAATTAATGCCCAGAGCAACTGATGTTTAAATAAATAAAAACTGTCATTATAATCATTATATGACCTTATGGAACTGGCACTCAAGATCATTATAAGCCCGATAATCATTAAGGCAAATACAACAAATAATAGTATATAATCAGGTGCCTGTTTTGTTTCCAAATATATCACCCCCTCTTCTTAGAAATTGACTTAACCAATTTCTGGTATTCCTCTCCTCTTTCAACATAACTTGAATACATATCCCAACTGGGACAACCCGGTGACAGTAATAAACAATCGCCGGTTTTTAGATTCTCTAAAGCAATACTCACTGCTTTTTCCATGGTCCCTGCTATATGTATATTTATATTAGAAAAACCGTGTTTTAATGCTTCTTCCTTCATCTTACCGCTGGTTTCCCCAATCAGGATCAGGGTCTTTACTCTTTTTTTTACTATCTCTGCCCATTCAGAAAAATCTGCATTCCTGTCCTGGCCGCCTGCAATCAGTACTATAGGCCTTTCAACAGCCTCGATCCCTTTTATTGCTGAATCCGGGTTAGTGGCCTTTGAATCATCGATAACCAGGATATCGGTGTCTAAAAAGCATACTTCCTCCAGTCTATGGTGTCCAGGTTCAAAATCCAGAACAGCTTCCCGGATAACTTTTTGCGGTACACCTGCAAGATAAGAAGCCATGGCAGCAAAGGCCACATTCTGCACATTATGCATCCCCTTGAGTTTTATCTCTTTAATATCCAGAAGCTTAACCGGGTCAGTTTTATCCTTTAATAAGAGTTGATTATCCTTCAGGAAAATACCTTTATCTGGAGAACATTTTGTGCTGACACAATATATATTTCCTGGAAAGCCGGCCACTGCTTTCATTACTTCCTGGTCATCGTAATTCACTACAGCATAATCATCCTCCCCTTGATTCATGAATATCCTTTTCTTGGCTAACCAGTAATTCTCTATTGTTTTGTGCCTATCCAGGTGATCAGGAGTAAAATTTAGATAAAGACTGATATCCGGGCGAAACTCATGTATAGTTTCTAATTGAAATGAACTTATCTCAACGACCAGCCAGTCATTCCGTGTAAGGTCCGGTACTTCACTGATGAGCGGAATGCCGATATTTCCAGCTACCTTTACCCTTCCTGTGTCCGCCCTGCTCAGGATTTCACCAATAAGAGAAGTAGTGGTTGTCTTCCCATTGGTACCCGTTATGGCAATAATCTTTGCTTCAGTAAAATGATAGGCCAACTCTATTTCACCGATTATAGGTATCCCTTTCTTTCTTGCTTCATCGAAAAATGGAAGGGTGAGAGGAACACCCGGGCTGACCACTATCAGGTCACTGTTTAATGATTTTTCACCATGAACCCCCAGTTCATATTCTACCTCTATATCCCCCAGCATCTCTATTTCATTTTTTAACTCTTCATATTTCTTTTTATCGGATACAATTACCGCTGCACCCCAGGCAGACAGTGCTTTTGCAGCAGCGATACCGGTCCTGCTTAATCCTATCACAGCTATCTTTTTACCCTCAATTTCCAGCATCCGGATACCCCTTCTCTTTTTATATAATATAAAAGCTGGCCAGACCAAGAACAGCCAGTATTATACTGCTGATCCAGAAACGTGATACTATCTTCCCTTCCGGCATACCGCTTAATTCGTAATGATGATGAATAGGAGTCATACTGAAAACCCATTTGCCTTGTGTTATTTTAAAATAAACAACCTGGATCATTACGGAAAGTGTTTCCAGAACATAAACACCTCCGATAATAATCAGGAATAATTCAGTCCTGGACAAGACTGCCATGGAAGCAACAGCTCCGCCCAGAGCCAGTGAACCGACATCACCCATAAAAACCTGAGCTGGATTACTATTAAACCAGGTAAATCCCAGACAGGCACTGCCAATTATTAATCCAAACAGGGCCAGCTCATTAAAACCCAGGGCTGAGGTAAGGACTGCAAAGGCTGTTGCCACAATCATGGTAACACCCGAAGCCAGTCCATCCAGGCCGTCTGTCAGATTAACTGCATTTGAAAAACCTACTACTATAAAAACAATAAAAGGAATGATCCAGTAACCCAGTTCTATAATCCTGCCGGTTAATGGAACAATAATCCCTGTTCCCAATTCAGAAAAAAAACTCACATATATTGCCAGAAGCAGTCCTGTCAGGACCTGTCCCAGCAATTTCTGCCTGGCTTTAAGCCCCAGTGACCGTTTGCTCCTGATGCTGATAATGTCATCAATAAAGCCGACAAGGCCCAGGCCGAGTGTAGTAATCAAGGCCCAGACAGCATTACTTTCCGGGTCCTGTAATATAAAAAAACTTATGACAACTGCCAGAAGGATTAACACCCCGCCCATAGTCGGGATTCCTTTTTTCTTAAAATGAGAACTTGGCCCTTCTCCCCTAATTTGTTGTCCAAAATTCAGGTATTTCAATCCCTTGATCATACCAGAGCCAAATAATATAAGGATCAGAAAAGGTAAAATAGCAGCAAGAAATATTTTCATCATATTAATCCCCCACTTAATTCTTCCACAATCTCTTCCATCTTCAAAGCACGGGAGCCTTTCACCAGTACGATATCACCGCTTTTCAGGATATTTTTAAGGATATGCGCTGCCTCACTGTTATTTTTACAGACATTGATCTGTTTCTCCTTCATACCTTTCCTTCTTGCACCTTCAGCAATCAAAGAAGCCGGTTCCCCTACTGTAAAGAGCCGCTCAACCCCTTTTTCCTGAATATATTCTCCAAGCTCAATATGAGCAGGTCTTTCTATTTCTCCCAATTCCAGCATACCACCCAGAACCAGGATCAATCTTTTCTTTTCCATTTCCATTACTGTGTCAAGGGCTGCCTTCATCGACATTGGATTGGCATTATATGCATCATTGATGATCTTTATTCCATCAATATGCTTAACATCCCAGCGAAGTGATGAATACTCTATCTTACTAAAAGCTTTTTGTATTTCACTCCAGTTCAATCCCAATTTCAAGGCAACAGCAATTGCTGCCAGCGAATTGTAGATATTATGGATACCTGGCCGGTTCAGATATATTACTGCCCCTTCACCCTGATAATGAACCAGATACTCTACACCATCACCGGTTGTCTTTATATTATCAGCATATAGATCTGCTTCAGGATCGAGTCCATAGTAAATGATCTCTCTGCCTCTAAAAACCTTGCTCATATCCCTGACCAGTCCATTATCATAATTCAGCACAGCTGTCCCATCTTCCGGTAATGCTTCAATAAGCTCCCTTTTCCCCCTTGCAACATTCATAACAGAACCAAGTGAAGCCAGGTGGGTTTCGCCGACATTAGTAACTACTCCTATCTCCGGTTTTGCTATTTCAGCAAGCAAACCGATTTCTCCAACCTTGCTCATTCCCATCTCCAGGACGGCAAGTTCTTCATCTTCAATATCAAGGAGTGTCAGGGGGAGTCCGTAATTGTTATTAAGATTCCCGCTCGTTTTCTTTGTATTATACTTCATCTGCAATAAAGATGCAGTCATGTCTTTTGTTGTCGTTTTCCCCGCACTTCCGGTAACCGCTACTACCTTCAGGTCTTTTAAGAGAAGCCGGTATGCAGCAGCCAGGTCCTGTAGTGCCTTTGTCGTGTCCTCGACTTTTATAACCGGAATATTTTCATCAAATTTCAGTTCCCTCTCAAGGATAACTGCACTTGCCCCCTTTTTTAATGCATCCTGGATAAAATCGTGGCCGTCAAACCTTTCTCCTATAATAGCAAAAAACAACTCTCCCTTTTGTATAGTACGGCTGTCTATTGATACACCCCTTATTATTTTCCCTGAATCACCCTGTATAATCCTGCCGGAAACTGCATCAGCGACAAATCCTGCATCTAATCTCATCTGTTACCATCCCCCAGAATACTTTCTATTGCTTCCCTGGCTGTCTCACGGTCATCAAAAGGAATAGTCTTGTCTTTGAATATCTGATAACTTTCATGCCCTTTGCCAAGGATAATAATCAGGTCACCTTTCCGGGCTCTTTTGACAGCAGAAAATATTGCCTCTCTCCGGTCAGGAATAATATCATAAGCTGTTTTCCTTCCTTTTATTCCGGCCTCAATATCTCCAATGATAGCCATTGGTTCTTCCGACCTGGGGTTATCAGACGTAAGGACAATGAAATCACTATATTTTGCGGCAATTCTCCCCATTTCCGGTCTTTTACCCTTATCCCGGTCCCCGCCGCAGCCAAATACAGTGATTAATCTTCCCTCTACCAATTCCAGGGCAGTCTTCAGTACATTCTCCATTCCGTCAGGGGTATGTGCATAATCAACAATAACAGAAAAATCCTGACCCATCTCAATTGTCTCAAATCTGCCGTCAACCCCCCGTACACTCTCCAGCCCCTTCTTTATTTCCTCTTCATTAAGGCCACAGGCATAAGCACAGCCTGCAGCAGCCAGTGTATTATAGACATTAAATAAGCCTGTGATTTTCATATCAAGATGGAGATTCAGTAAACCCCGGACTTCAAAGGAAACACCTTGAGATGTCAGGATGATATTCTCCACTTTCAGGTCTGCCTCTTTATTTACGGCATAGGTTATTACTCTGCCCCTGGATGACTTTATAAACCGCCCGCTATTTGGGTCATCCAGATTAATAACGGCATAACCATCTGATTTTAACTGCCTGAACAACCGGCATTTTGCATTTATATATTCTTCAAAAGACTTATGATAATCTAGATGATCCTGGGTTATATTTGTAAATACTGCTGCCTTGAATTCCATCCCGGAAACCCTCTTCAGGTCAAGGGCATGTGAAGAGACTTCCATAACGACCTGGTAAATATTCCCTGCAAGCATTTTACTATAAAGTTCATATAGATCCAGGGATTCAGGGGTAGTTCTGGTAGCGGGAAAAGCCCTGTCTCCGATTATATTTTTTATTGTTCCGATGAGGGCGGTACTTCTGCCGATATTATCCATCATGTTCTTTACCAGATAAGTAGTAGTTGTTTTTCCATTGGTTCTGGTAATTCCGATTAAATCTATCTTTTTCAGCGGATAGTCATAAAATGAAGCTGCCAGACCGGCCATTGCCGTTCTGGTATCTTGCACTTTAATATAGGTAATTCCCTCAATTATATCTGCCATATCTTTTTCCACCAGGACTGCGGAGGCACCATTTTCAACTGCTTTTGCTATAAAATCATGCCCGTCAAATCTAAAGCCCTCTATACATATAAAAAGGCTGTCCTGTTCTGCCTGCCTGGAATCATAGACAATCTTTTTAATATCTTTGTCCAGCCTCCCTGTTATTTTAAGAGGAATAATGTCCTTTATTAAATCCCTTAGAATCATTTGTTTTTGCCTCCACAAATCTATTTTACCCGGTAAAAGGTAATTTTAAGCATATTATTTTGCCTCAACATTTATCCGTGTAGCTCCCGGCACACGTTCTCCAGGCTGGATATCCTGTTTTGTTATCCTGCCATTTCCTTTTACAGAAAGGATTAAACCAAGCTGGCTTGATAAGTTTTGTGCCTCTTCAACCTTCAGTCCCTTAAAATCTGGTACAGTAGTATAATATTTGTGCTCATTATCTTCTTCCGTAAAAATAAGCACTGTAGTATTCTCCAGAACCTTTGCTCCTGCAAGAGGCACCTGTTTTATGATGGTGTCTTTTCTTCCTATAATTTTAACATCCAGGGCATTTTTTCTCAATATATTTTCCGCTTCATAGACTTCCATGTTTTTTACATCCGGAACTACAATTTCTTTTGTATTTTCATTTTTATTATTATCTATTTTTGGTGATATCCCCAGATAGCGGAGTGTGTCAATAGCTATATTACGAAAAACCGGTGCAGCAGTCTGGCTTCCATAATAGATAGGACCTGTTACATCATAAAAGACAACCAGAATAACCAGTTGAGGATCATCAACAGGAAGAATTCCTATAAAAGATGAATCATAGACTTCAGCCCCATAGTGTTTCGCTGTTCCTGTTTTGCCGCCTATCCGGTAGCCTTCTATAGCTGCACTGGTCCCTGTTCCATCAGATACAACTTTTTCAAGCAGTTTTAGAGTCCTCAGGGCAGTTTCTTTTGAAACAACCTGTCTGGCCTGAACCGGTTCTATTTTTTCTACTACATTGCCGTCATGATCCCTGATCTCTTCTACTAATCTGGGCTGCATCAGCATTCCCTTGTTTGCCAGTGCAGCAACAGCCGTTGTAAGCTGAATGGGAGTAACAGTAATACCATGTCCGAATGACAAGGTTGCCAGCTCTACCGGGCCAATGGCATCATAATTGGCCAGAATACCACTGGCTTCACCGGGGAGTCTGATGGATGTTTTTTCTCCAAATCCAAATGCCCTGATATAATTATAAAAAGATTCTTTCCCTAATCTCATCCCCACCTGAACAAAACCAGGATTACAGGAGTTCTGTACTACTTCAGTAAAGGTCTGGCTTCCATGGCCGCCCAATCTCCAGCAATTTAAGATCTCTCCACTGACTTTTATATGGCCTGGATCAAAAAAACGATCATTTTCATTTACTACCCCTTCTTCCAGTGCAGCGGCAGTAGTAATAATCTTGAAGGTGGAACCTGGCTCAAATCCATCGGAAATAGCCCTGTTCCGCCAATTTTTCTGTGGATAATCTGCAAAATTATTTAAATCATAATCAGGACGATTGGCAAGTGCCAGAATTCCGCCTGTCCGGGGATCCATTATGATGACTGTTCCTCCGGACACCTGGAATTCTTTCATGGCTTTATCCAGTTCCCGTTCTGCTATATACTGGATAGATTCATCAATGGTCAGATAAATGTTATAACCGTCTTCCGGTGCAATATACTGCTTGACTCCATCAGGAATATATCTCCCCGTTGCATCCCTTTCTATGGCTATTTTGCCCGGTTTGCCTTTAAGATAATTATCATAAGAAAGCTCCAGCCCTTCCAGCCCCTGGCTGTCAATACCGGCAAAACCCAGAATATGACTGGCCAGATTGTTTCTGGGATAAAACCTCTTGCTCTCTTCAGTAAATGTAATTCCGGGAAGATCCAGCTTCTTTACAGCCAGTGCCTCTTCCTCACTGACTTTTCTTTTTACATAAACTGCACTTGCTTTTCTGGTAATCCTGTTATAAACCGTATTATAGTCCATATTTAGCACACTTGCCAGTTTCCGGGCTGTATCAACAGCTGATTCAATCTCCAGGGGAATAGCTACTACTGTCTCACTACTGGCACTTATGGCCAGCTCTCTGCCTCTCCGGTCATAGATAATCCCTCTCCTGGGTTCAACCTTCAACTCCCTTGTCCTCTGCTCAAATGCTCTTTTTTGATATTCACTGCTGTAAACAACCTGTATAAAAAATAACCTTATGGAAAGAGCTATAATCAATAAAAAAAACAAAAAAAATAGTATTACTATTCTTTTTCTTGCCTGCAAATGAGGATGTACCGGCACAATTAATCCCCCTAGATTTTATAATTCTTCCGCCTTAACCGTGGATAATTTTTCCAGGAAATTATTAAAAACCTTAACGAAAAATACCTCTTCTCTTTCAGCTATTATTTCATTTTCTTTCACATCTTCCAGAAGAACTATTTCTACAATTTCAGGTTCAATCATATTAAGCTCATTTCTGGCAGTCTCCTCTATCCTGGCAATAGACGTTTCTGCAGCCAGTTTGTACCTCAACAAATTACTCTCTTCTTTTATACCATGAAACTCTTCTTCGAGAATATCTATCCTGTAATTAAGATGGGTGATCTGGATAAACTGGCAGATATATACAGCTGTCAGTACTCCTGCTGCTATCAGCATGATCATGCAAAGCGCAAACCCTTTTCTGGATAGATTTTTCTCCTGGACATATTTTGCTTTATAATCAGTATAAGTATAACTATAATTATAATTTGTTTTCTGTTTTGCCTGTAACAATTTTATTCACCCATCTTTCTCTTTAGAACTTATCTTTTCTCAGCGACCCTTAGTTTTGCACTCCTGGCCCTGGGATTTAAATTGATTTCCTCAATACTTGCTGTAATTGGTTTTGTATTTATGATCTTAAGCTCTGCCTTTTTATCACAAACACAGACAGGAAAATCAGGAGGACAGACACATTCCCTGGCGAGTTCCCTGAATTTGTTTTTTACAATCCTGTCTTCCAGTGAATGAAAACTGATAATACATATCCTTCCGCCTTTTTTTAGAAATGGAACAACTTTCCCTATCATTTCCTCTAGCAGCTTCAATTCATTATTTGTTGCAATTCTCAATGCCTGAAATGTCCTCCTGGCTGGATGCCCGCCGCTTCTTCTTGCTGAAGCGGGAATTGCTGCTTTTATAATCTCCACAAGATCATAAGTAGTCTCGATTCTCTTATTGGCCCGGTGCTTGACAATGAACAATGCTATCCTTGATGCCCATTTCTCTTCACCATATTCCCTGATAATTCTGGTAAGCTCAGGGAGAGAATAATTATTTACTATATCCGCAGCAGTCAGGCTCTGCTCCTGATCCATTCTCATGTCAAGGGCTGCATTATAATTATAGCTGAAGCCACGTTCCGGGTTATCAAATTGGGGAGAAGATACGCCAAGATCAAATATCATACCATCAACTTCAGTGTAACCAGTTCTCTCCAGGATATCAGGAATATTAGTAAAAACATCATGCACGAGTATCAGATTAGGTCTGTCTCCAAGTTTTTTTCTTACTTCTTCTATTGCAGTAATATCCCGGTCTATGGCAATAAGTCTCCCAGTGTTGTCAAGTTCATGGAGTATTGCTTCAGTATGACCTCCTCTCCCCAGTGTTCCATCGATGTAAACACCATTTTTCCTGCACTCCAAATACTCTAATACTTCCTTTAACATGACTGGTTTGTGCTCAAAAACCATAATAAACACTCCTATATTTTACTGGAGTGGGATGAGTTATATACCCAATTCCTCCATAGTCGCTGCTATATCTTCATAAGAATCTTCCACTTCCTTCATATAATTATCCCATCTATCCTTGGCCCATAATTCTACCCTATTGGCCAGTCCGATTATTACTACCTCTTTATCCAGATTAGCATAATTTCTTAAATTTGCTGGTATAGATATTCTCCCCTGTTTGTCCAGTTCACATTCTGTTGCTCCGGAAAAGAAAAATCTTACAAAGGTTCTGGCATTTTTACTAGTAATTGGCAATGAGGTGAGTTTCTTCTCCAGAATCATCCATTCATTTAAAGGATAAACACATAAACAGTTATCTAATCCCCTGGTTGCCACAAATCTTTCTCCCAGTGCTTCCCGGAATCTGGCAGGAACTATAA
>JAAYLO010000042.1 GCA_012521855.1 Halanaerobiaceae bacterium | reverse complement strand
TCAAAATAATTCAAATGTGTTTCAGGAAATGAGTTTCTCAAAATCATCTACCAGTTCATGGCTCCATTCCTCCAGCAGCCCTACCTGGCTCAACAGGACAGCCACCGTATAACGGTTCCGGATCTCAAAGGAAGACTGCACTGCCTTAAACAGCCATCCCCTGTCTATAGCCCTTATATCTTCCCTTTCCAGAATCCCTGTTTCCTTCAAACAATCCTCCACCTCCTGGAGATATTCCATGTTTTCCTCTATGAGGGATTTGATCTCTCTTTCCTTACTCCTTAAAAAGCCCGTATCCAGCTGCTCTTTATTCCAGCGTTCCTCCAGTGTCTCCAGAACAGGCACTGCCCTTTCCAGATAGTTTTCCCTGATCCTTTCCCTTCTCCTTTCATAATCATCTATATATACCAGTCCTGCAAAATCCAGTTCATACAATTTCAGATAGAGACGGGAGACGAAGTATTCACCGAGGGCTACCTTGATCCCGTGGGGAGGAAGTTCCACGCCGTGGATCTCCCCATACATCTCCAGGAAATGAGAGATATGGTGTTCTGCACCTGAAGCAGGCCGGGAATTCCCCACAAGCTGCATAGCTATCCCTGAATTGACCAGGCCCTTTGTCAGGGTTTCAATACTCTCTGTAGTCCTGGACCTGAGGTCAGCCCTTAAAGCTATCAGCCTCCTGAGTTCCCCTTCTACCAGGGAAACGGCCTCCTGATGGAGCTCTACACCAAATAATATATTGCTCAGTTTCCAGTCCAGCAGTGCTGATATCTTTCCCAGGAGATCCCCGAAACCGGCCTGGATCATCTCCCAGGGAGCCGTTTTCAGGACATCCAGGTCAGCGACGATGGCCTCAGGAGTAACCGCATTGTAGGTCTCCTTGATCCCGTCCACCGTGATGGGAGAGACATGAGAGGCATAACCATCCATGGAAGGTGCAGTGGCAGCAATGACATAGGGCTTTTCCAGCTTGAAACTCACAAACCTGGCCAGGTCATTGATGGTCCCTGAACCGCAGGCCAGGAAATAGCCGTCCCTTCTCAGCTCCTTTAACAATTTGAAGAAATAATCTGTATTGGCCACGATCTTTTCACCTTTAAGGAAAACCTCTTCTACCTGAAAGCCTGTCTTCTTCAGTTCCATACTTATTGAACTGCCTGCCGCCTGATAAGTATTCTTATCAACAATGAGATATACCTTCCTCTCCCTGGTCAGTCCCGTAAGGAGAGCCGGTAGTTCTGAAATGGCAGCTTCCTTGATGATAATCTCTTTAATTTGATTTTTATTCACTGCTATCATCCCTCAATTGTTATATGATTTTAAATGAATCTTAACTGATACCTTTTATTTTTCCTTGTCTCAAATTTAATTATATCATTCTCCTCACTAAATTCCACTGTTTTTCTATTCTCGTAAACCTCAATTTTTCCTTCTTTCTTTACTATACATTGATTTCCGGAAAGAGATTTTATACTGGCTTCCAGCAGTTTTCCTTTTTCCCACTTCATATCAACTTCAAAACCACCCCTTGCCCTTAAGCCTTTAACAGAACCCTTTTCCCATGCTCCAGGTAATGCAGGCAGGAGATGTATTACTCCAGCATGACTTTGCAGCAACATTTCGGCAATACCGGCAGTCCCGCCTAAATTGCCATCGATCTGAAATGGGGGGTGATTGCTGAACAGATTTTTGAGTGTAGATCCTCTCAATAACTGTAATATATTTTCATAGGCGAGTTCACCATCCTGTAATCTCGCCCAGAAATTTATTATCCAGGCTCTGCTCCATCCTGTATGCCCTCCCCCATTTGCAAGTCTTCTCTCCAGTGTGATTCTGGATGCCTTAGCCAGTTCCGGCGTTTTTTCTATAGTAATTTGATTTCCGGGGTGGAGGGCAAAAAGATGGGATATATGGCGATGGCCGGGTTCTGCCTCTTCATAGTCCTGGCTCCATTCCTGTATCTGGCCGTATCTGCCTATTTGGGGTTCAGGCAGCTGTTTAAGAACATCCTCAAATTCTTTTGATAAATCCTCATCTGTTTTCAGAATCCCTGCAGCACTTATACAGGCCTCATACAATGCATATATTATCTGGGTATCCATTGTGGCCCCTTTGCATATTGCTCCTTTTTCACCATCCGGCAGTATATATGTATTTTCTGGAGAAATTGTGGGACAGGTAAGCAGATAGCCGCTATCAGGATCTTTGACCAGAAAATCCAGAAAAAAGACAGCTGCCTCTTTCATTGTCTGATAAGCCCTTTTTAAAAAATCCCTGTTCTGGTTGAACTGATAATGTTCCCATAGATGCAGGCAGAGCCAGGCTGCTCCCATGGGCCAGTATGTCGAAGTAATACATATATCCTGCGGAGCAGTATCACCCCAGATATCAGTATTGTGGTGGGCAACAAAACCCCTGCAATTATACATTTTTCTTGCTGTCCAGCGGCCGTTTATTCTCATTCTTTCGATCAAATCAAAGAGGGGCAGATGGCATTCGGCAAGATTACAGCTTTCTGCAGGCCAGTAATTCATTTCTGTATTTATATTTATAGTATACTTACTATCCCAGGGAGGGCACATATCTTTATTCCACAGGCCCTGGAGATTTGCAGGAAGTGAACCTTTTCTGCTGCTTGAAATCAGTAAATAACGGCCGTATTGAAAAAAAAGACTGATCAAAAAAAGATCTTCTTCTCCATCTATTACTCTCTGCAATCTCTCATCAGTAGCCAATTCATCATTATCATGAGCATTTAAATCAAGTTCAACCCTCTCAAACAAGGCTTTATATTCTTCAAGATGCCCCTCCAATACGGATATATATCCCTTCTCTACGGCACTGTTTATTCTGTCACGGCAGATTAATTCCGGCTGCTTATGGCGGAAACTTGTTTCTGCATCAAAATAGAGAGTCACGGAATCTGCATTTTTGACCATCAAATTATCACCCAGGGTGTAAACTTCTCCTCCATCATTCACCAGTTTAATCATGGCTCTAAAAACAGAGCCGTTTTCACCGCCGCAGTGGCCTCTCATAAGCAGGCTGTCTCCGTCAACGGGTAAAACCTGGTCCATCCATTTATCACGTTTCAGGTTCAATTTAAATGAAATACTTCCTGCTTTATCTGCTGTGAGATGGATAACTAAAACCTGATCAACTGCAGAAGAAAATATTACACGTTTATAGCTGATATCTCCTTTTTTAAAACTGACCCTTACAATCCCTTCATTTAAATCCAGTTCTCTTTTATAATTTTTAATACTTCCTTCATTATATGAAAAATCAATGAAAAGGTCCCCCAGAGTCTGATAGATGCTTTGTCCTTCAGGTACAGCTGAAAAAGTCAGGGTGATTAGCTGCTCTGCTTCCCTTATTTTCCCTTCAAATATCAATCGGCGGATTTCCTCAAGGTGCTCCAGGGCATCAGGATTGTTTCTGTCCTTTGGGCCGCCATACCAGACCGAGTCTTCATTGAGTTGAATTCTTTCCCCTTCTGCCTTTCCAAAAACCATTCCACCTAGACGGCCGTTACCAACCGGGAGAGCTTCCTCCCAGTTTTCAGCTTCCTTCCTGTACCATAGTTTCAGTTTTTCCATTTTTATATATCCCCTTCTATCCCCGTTATTCTCACCGGTAGTTTTTATTTTGATTTAGAGATTCAGCCTTTATGTATTTATTTCTATACCTCTAGCTCTTTTTCCTTCTTCTTTTCCGGCCCTCTATCAGCTCCCCTTATCTTCCCCAGATACCATAGATAGCTATAAAGCCATTGATCTTCCTCTGGCTTAAAAAAAAATAATAAAAGAAAATAGACGATAATCAGGAATACAATATACACCTCTGCCGCTCTCCTCTCCCGGAATCAGATCTATAATATTTTCTATTTGAACAGCATAATAATATGTTCTACCAGACCAGTCAACAGAGCTGCTATTCCTGCAGCCATCAGAGGGCCTACGGGAATACCTCCAAAAAGTACTATCCCGATTAAAGAACCGGTTATTATTCCTATGACCAGTTGGGGACTCTCCTGCAATAATTTTAGACCCATACCATTGAAACGGGTGGCCAGTAAACCGGCCAGTACTGCCACAAGACTTTTCCAGTTCAAAAAGGCCTTCTCAAGATCCCCCCTCTCCAGGGAGCTGATAAGGAGAGGAGCCAGTATTGCCATCAGGAGAAAGATAAGCCCCAGCTCAATTCCCCTGTCGGACAGAAATTCAAGAAGTCCTGACAGCCCCAATTCCCTGATTAAAAGGAGAGAAAACCCGGCCAGTACTATAACCCTGGAACGGGCCAGAAGACCCAGTATAATAATTATGTACAAAAAAACGCTCTTTGCGGTCACCATCAATTCCTCCAGAATTACTTTCTTCTATATATCTATATATCTATGCTGGAGGAAAGGTAAATATATTCCTGCCACCATCGGGCTGTAAATCTCTTTTCTCTTATCTTCTCCCCGTCAAAAACAGGTACTATGTCGAGGATATCTATTCTGCTGGAAAACTGGATATCTCTTTCATGGCCCAGTCTGCAGAGATTACTGCCTTTCCAGGAATGGCAGAAGAGATTCACTATCTCTTCATAAGCGGAATTGCACTCATATATTCTCCCTGCCGCAGTACAGAGATCATCTCCCTTCCAGCCTGCTTTTTTCAGGAGATATGAGTAGCGGCCTGCTGTGAAGAAATCCTCCAGGGAGAAAGCCCCCTGATTGCCGGCACAGACCAGGCAGATATCCTCACCGCCAGCGCTAATCTCTTCCACCACCCTGCTGCTATTCACCAGGCTTCCGATATACACCCTGCCGGGCCTGCACAGCTTAACTGATTCTGCCAGGCAGTTATCTGTCATAAGGAGGATACTCTTTTTCCTGAATCTTTTGTTTAAAAACTGGAGAGGGGAATTTCCGTAATCAAAACCGGCCAGTTTCTCTGTCCCATTTTCCCCGATAAGGATATAGCTGCTCTTATTCCTTTTTCCCTTATAAAATCTATATAGAGAACTGAGTTCACTGAAGGGATAGATAAATTCTATGCCATTGGCCAGGGCTGCGGCAATTGTGGTCCCGGCTGTCAAGGTATCGATGATTAAAATATTTTTCTGCCGCAGATTGTATCTGCTCATTTCCTCAAGGCTCAGAATGATTGAGATTTCAGGCACGGGCAATACTCCCTTTACTCTCCCGGCTAAAAGCTTTAGTTTCTGTAGTTTCTTGAGTTACTTTACCCTGAATCAGTCCGGGAATTCCTCCCTTAAGAGCCAGGGCAAATGTATCACTGCGGAGCCCCCTCCTCAGGGCTTCCAGTGCCATGATCTCTTCTCCCTGGACATTCCCGAGGTTTACATTGGAGCCCAGCTCTCTTATAAGGAAAATCTGCTGCTTTTTCAGCGGGGCCTCCCAGAGCAGGATATCTTCAAAGCCCTCTGCTGCTTTTCTGATCTGATGAAATTTTTCATATTCTATATCCCCGTTTTCATCATAAATTGATATACCCTTACCTGATTCTCTCCCCTCGATGATTATGTAATCAGCTCCTGAAGCCAGGTCTCTCTCTATCTGCCTGATTTTTTCTTCTGTACTCAGGCAATTTTCTCTATCTTTTTTCCCCACCTCTGTCAGGACCAGAAAGCCCAGTGATCTGGCTTTATAGACCGCCTCTTCCCTGAGCTCAGGGGATAGAGGGATAGTACCATTTGATATTTCCAGTGCTGTAAAACCCATTTCCCTGGCAGAAAAGAGGTATTCCTGGAGTTTATTCCGGATTACCGCTATTTCAAAAAGAGTCCCTCCCGGGTATACATGGACACCGTGGCTTTTGATCAGCCTTATCTTTTCTCTCAATAGTTCTGCCGGGTACAGCAGGGAAGTACCGAAAGATAGCTTTAGAAAATCAATATACTCACTGGCTGTTTCCAGCAGATCCCTGGTTTCCCTTAAACCCATGCCCTTGTCGATCACCATTGTCAGTCCTGTGGACCGGGGTTTAGAAAGCCTGCCTTCCAGAAGACTCTCCAGTTCAAGCTTTTTCATGAGAAACACCCCTTTCTAAATATACTGACAATGGTATTTTATGTTTTCTTTTCTGAAATTGTGCACATAAAAAGGACAGTTAAGAAACTGTCCTTTAAAAATTGTCCTTTTTTATGCCTCCCTGCTCTTCCAGTCAGCAAGGAATTTCTCTATCCCCTCATCTGTTTTGGGGTGCTCTACCATTTTCTTGAATACCCCATATGGTATTGTGGCAATATCGGCACCGGCCTTTGCTGCCTGCAGGACATGCAAGGGGTGGCGGATACTGGCAGCTATAATTTCTGTTTCAATATCAAACCAGTCAAAGATTTCTGCAATATCCCTGACCAGGTCCATGCCATCCTGGCTAATATCATCAAGCCTGCCTATAAATGGACTCACATATGTAGCACCTGCCCTGGCAGCCAGTAAAGCCTGGTTGGCAGAAAAAATCAGGGTAACATTTGTCTTGATACCCTCTTTGGAGAGAATACTGACTGCAGCCAGCCCTTCAGCAGTCATGGGGATCTTGATGACAACATTATCAGCAATGGCAGCAAGTTTTCTGGCCTCTTCTACCATTCCCTCTGTATCCAGACTGATTACCTCAGCACTTATCGGGCCAGGGACCAGATCCGTAATCTGTCTGATAACATCCTCAAATTTTACATTTCCTTCTTTAGCAATCAAACTGGGATTTGTGGTTACACCTGATAAAATCCCCCATTCCTTAATCTCTCTGATTTCATCGAGATTAGCAGTGTCAATAAAAAACTTCATCTCTTTCCTCACTCCTTCATAGTTCTCTTTCATACTCATTATTTACATTAAACCATAAACTGAAGAATTTGTAAATAAGGCCGGCAGATTAATTGAGAAATCGAGGAGGCTCACCTTTGATATGGTTATTTTTGGCCCTCCTGTTATATTTTATACATTGATGCAGTCTTTACTTATATCTTATAATAAACAGTATGGATTACTTATGTAATTGAAGTGCTACTATATATTATACCTGGACTATCTTTATTTGGCAAATAAAACACTGGAAAGGGAGGAGTTCAGGGTGGATTTTTTTCTTAAATACAGAAAAATCATTACATTTTTACTGCTGATATTGTTCTTATTACCTCTTTTTATCATAATAAGTACAACGGCAGCATACAGTGCAGGGCTGGAATGGGTTGACAAATACCCATGGCTGAAAGGAATCTTATTATTCCTCTTCGCCCTTTTTCTAAACAAATATACTGATAACAATGTTGAAGATGAACAGGTAAACTCTGTTCCTGTCTATGAAGGGGAAGAGATTATAATTGAAAGCAAAGATTTCGGTACGGAAAAGGAAGTACTGGCTTTCCATGTCAACTGGCTGACTTCTGATGAAGACTCTACTGAGTCTTTAAAGAGAAACTGGCAGAATATCGACATGCTGGTACCTTTCTGGTATACGGTCAAGGCAGACGGAAGTATAGTCTCTCGTTACGGCGGATACCAGTATGAGGTGGATTCCTTCTCAAAAAGCCGTAATATCAAGGTACTGCCTCTCATCAATAACAGCCAGGAAAACAATATGATCCTGGTTGACCCTGCAACGAGAAGCAGGGCTGTCAATAATATTGTTGAACTGGTGAAGAAAAATGACTTTGCCGGTGTCAACATAGACTTTGAACATATTCCGCCATGGACCAGAAACGGCTATACAGCCTTTATCAAAGAGCTTTCAGAAAAATTGAGGATAATAAACAGGCTGACTACCATCTCGGTTTTCCCCAAGATTGATGTTCCCCTGGACCTACAGGGGGCCTATAATTATGCAGCCCTGGCCCCGCTGGTTGACCGGATTATAATAATGACCTATGACCACCACTGGGCCAAAGGACCGGCAGGACCCATTGCTTCTATCGGCTGGGTTGAAAAAAATATCCTTTATGCCCTGGAATATATCCCCGCTGATAAAATACTACTTGGGATTGCCAATTACGGCTATGACTGGTCAGGCGGCTATGGACAGGATATCAGTGCCAGGAGAGCTGTACAACTGGCTGAAGAAAAAGGTGCAGAAATAAAATGGCATGAAACTCACCAGGCCCCTTATTTTTATTATTGGGAAGGCTCTAAAAAACATGAAGTCTGGTTTGAAAACTCCAACAGCCTGGCCTTCAAGCTTGATCTGGTGAATAAATACAACCTCAGGGGTATTGGGATATGGAGACTGGGTAATGAAAAAGAGCGTTTCTGGAATATTATTGAAAACAAACTGAAAAATATGTAATAACCCTTCTATTCTGAGAGCCGTACCAGGCCCATCTTGAGTGATTCAATTACCGCCTGAGTCCTGTCAGCGACAGACAGTTTTTTCAAAATATTGCTGACATGGTTTTTCACGGTTTTTTCACTGATATAGAGAGTCTGGGCGATTTTCCTGTTACTCATACCCTGGGCCATCAGGCTCAGGACTTCCTGTTCACGGATACTCAACTCATAGATCTGGCTGCTGCTTGCAGCAGCTTCAGAGACCATATCTTCCACTGCACAGGGAAAGACCCTTTCTGAATTCATTACCCTGTCAATGGATTCCTTCAGCTCATCAATCTTTACATCTTTCTGGATAAAGCCCTCTGCTCCTGCCCGGATAACCTCATAGACATATTCTTCACCATCATGAATTGTCAGAATCAGGATTTTTACATCAGGAGCTATATCCTTTATTTTTCTTATGGTTGTAATCCCATCCATTCTGGGCATATTGAGATCAAGTAATACCAGATCCGGTTCCAGTTCCCGGACCTTATTTACAGTTTCCAGCCCATCACCAGCCTCACCAACTACCTGGATATCATCATATAGTTCCAGTATTTTGCATATCCCTTCTCTTACAAGTTCATGATCATCGACTATTAATACCCTTGTTCTCATCCCTTTACACCCCTTTTAGCTGGCAGCATTATTTTGATAGTTGTTCCTTTATTTTTTGCTGATTCAATTTCTATTGTCCCGTCAAGCAGGCGGCAACGTTCTTCCATGTTGAGTAATCCATATTGTTCTTCGCCGATTGCTTTATTTTCAAAACCAATACCATCATCACTGATAAACAGGTTGATACTTTCTTCTCCATATTCCAGCCTCACTCTTGCATTTTTTGCTTCAGCATGTTTGTAGATATTATTCAGAGCTTCCTGTATCAGCCTGAAGAGAGTTACTTCATATGTACTGTCAAGACGTGCCTGTCTCCCCCTGATATCTAATTTTACATCTATCCCGGTCCGTTCGATAAAATTATTTATATAACGGGTCACGGTAGGAATCAGTCCCAGATCATCAATGGACATTGGTCTCAGGTCATAGATAATCTTACGGATATCCTGCATTCCTGCACAAATCATCTTCTTCAGGGCTTCCAGTTCTTCTCTGGCCCTTTTAATATCCTTATCAAGGAGTTTTTCTGTCAACTCAACCCGGAACACAAGGTTGGCAATGAACTGTGCCGGGCCGTCATGTATTTCCCTGGCCAGTCTTTTCCTCTCCTCTTCCTGGGCATTTATAACCTTAATGGCCATATTGTGTTTCTGCATCAGATCATCATACTCACCGCTTATATTAGTCAGTTCACCCTGCAGATAATCCTTAATTACACATACCTTTGTAATCAGATTTTCTGCTTTTTTTATAGTATCCTCAAGGCTTATCAGCCTGTTTTCCAATTCCTGTCTTCTCTTTTCCAACTGTTCCTGTTTTTCTCTCAGGACTGCCATTTCAACAGATATTTCTTCAGCCTTTTCATAGGCAATCTTAATATCATCTTCTGTATATTTACCAAATTCCTTGCTTACTTCCATTAAGCGCCATCTGGCTTCCTGGCTATTCCTTTCCAGTATTTTCACGTTTTTTGTTATCTGACTAATTTCTTCCTGCAATAGCCCCAGCTCAAGTTTGATATCATCATATTCCTTTCTGGCAGACTCACAGATAAGGAAAATGTCTTTTTTGCTTTCTTCCAGTGAGCTTATGGTCTTTTCTATAATATTATCCAGTGCATTACTCTGCGGCATGGCAAACACCTTCTCAAGAGCCTTAATAAAGAAAGCTTATTATATAATATATTTCTACAAAAAATATATAAACCCTGCTAGAAAAACAATATTTTACAGGAAAAATAAATGATATTCTATCCCTGTT
>JAAYLO010000041.1 GCA_012521855.1 Halanaerobiaceae bacterium | reverse complement strand
GTGATGAAGATTGTTTTTTAAGAGTAATATGACAGTAATTGATATTGGAACAGATAGTATAAAAGCGGGTAGATTTAAAAAAAGGGGGAAGAGCATCTTCATTGAAGGACTCAGCATAAAGAGCTTACCTTACCAGACTATCAGGGAAGGGAGAATTGTTGATGAAGCGGTAGTCAGTAACAGGCTCAGTGAAATTGTCAATGAATTGAAATGCAGGGGTGACAGGATAATTACAACAATACCCAACAACAATCTTGTCATCAGGAATATGGAACTGCCTGAGATGGATGACAAAGCCAGGCTGGCAGAGGCGATTAAGTGGGAATCTGAGGATCACCTGCCCTTTCCTGATGAGGGTTCTGTACAGGATTTTAAGATCTTGTCCCGTGAAGATGGAAAAGTACAGATCCTGCTCGTAGCGACAAAAAGAGATATGATTGATAACATTCTGGGTGTCTTTGAGAGGATCTCGCTGACACCGTCTGTTATAAATATCCAGCCCATGGCCCTTATCTCACTGGCTGATTACCAGAATAATATCGAAAATATTGTGGCAATTATTGATATCGGGACTTCCGGGACAAGGGTTATTATCGGCGACAGACAGAATATTTACCTGTCCAGGAATATAGATATTGGGGGTAATGATTTTACAAAGATAATCATGGATGAAGAGAAATTGAACTATATTGATGCTGAAAATGTTAAAAAGAAGAATGGTATTCCGGAGGTACTGGAAGAAGATGACATAGAATCTATTGCCCAGATGGCTGCAACGGGTATGGGACAGGGCCATTATATGACTGCACTGGCCAGGAACCTGGCCGAACAGATTGGCAGAAGCCTTGATTATTATAATATGAAGTACAGGAACAAGATCGACAGGATATTTATCACTGGTGGAGGTTCCAGATTAGAAGGATTAAAAGAGATAATAGAGAGAGGGATTGAAAGAGACTTATCCACACTGGATCCTTTTATTAATATCGGTTACAAAAAGAATATTTCATTAAAAGGTGAAGAATTTGCTGTGACAGTAGGACTTGCTGTAAGTGAGGTGTTACCTGATGAGGGTTAATTTGCTGAAAGAAAGAATGAAGGATATTACGATTAACTGGATAGAGATAGCCACTGTTATCGGTGTCATATTCTTTGTTATAGCATTGGTGTGCCATTATTATTTCTTCCTACTTGCAAAAGCCAATGCATTGGATAGTGAGATAAGAAGCCTTAATAATCAGATCAATACTCTGCTTGTGAAGGTACAGGAATATAATGCCCTGAAAGCAAAGGTAGACAGGCTGGAAGAGATTAAAGCAAAGATGGACAAACTTCAATATATCTGGCTTGATGTGGTTATGGAACAGGGTTATGTAAGTCCCTCCAATCTGATGCTGGAGAGAATGGATATCCAGAACAATATATTGAGTCTGACCGGATTGGCGGCAAATAACCAGAAGGTCCTTGATTTAATAAATAATATGAAACTCTCACCGATGTATGATGAGATTAAGATAATAAGGGTAACCCAGGATGAGGATTCAGCCTTTGACCTGGAAGCAGTAATTGCAACAGAAACCGACGAGCCTGCCGGGGAAGGTGATAATTATGTTCAGTAATCTAAAGAGAAGCGAACGGATTATGCTGATATTTCTTGGTATTATTATTGTCTGTATTGCTTATTACTATGCGGCTTATCAACCGATGAACAAAAAGATAAATGTACTTAAGCGTGAGCTGCAGAGTAAAGAGCAGACGAGAGATGTCTATATGGAAACCATAAGGAAGATACCTGCCCTGGAAGAAAGGTATGCCCAGCTGGAATATATTGAAAAAGAAGAGTATATTACATCCCTTGATTCAGTAGATCAATTGCTGCAGATCCTGGAAGATGAGGCAGTGTTTTCAGGAATAAAGATAACCTCATTTGTCCCCAGGGAGCTGGAAGATAATATTGTTTATGTGGATATGATGTTTGAAGGCAGCTATGATGAATTGCTTGTATTTTTGAATGGAATAAAAAAGCTGCACGGGATGGTTGAATTCGGGAATCTGATTATAACAAGATTAAGCGAGGGTAATGGAATCCTGGAGGTTGAGGCTTCAATATCATATGATGAGGATCTCTCAATTGGTGGTGATCAGACTTGAAAAAATCACAGATAATTATCATTATTTGTATTTGTTTATTAGTCATTACTGCTGCTGGTGCCATGTATTATTTTTACTTTTATCAGGGTAAAGGGACAGTAGTTCCAGTCCGAACTGAACCAAAGGCAGTGGAAGGTGAAGAAATAAGTACAGAAGGCTTTGATGAGGGTGAAGAAGAAGAGCCTGAAGCTGAAGTAGATGAACAGCTTGAGGAAACCGGGGATGAGGACAGGGATATATCAGAAGAGGGGCAGATGGAAGAAGAAGCAGCTGCCAGTGTTGAGGGGGCCGGTGATGATTCCGTAGTACTGGATTATTCCTACAGGAATACTTTCAGGAATCCCTTCAGGGATTACCGGGTACGGGTTCAGGAAGTTCATAGTGAGGAAGTCCTGACCCTGGCCGAAATAAAAGCAAGAGTGCCTTTTAAAATTCAGGGGATAATCGGGAACAATTATCAAAGGATAGCAGTACTCGATTATGCGGGCAAAACCCTATTAATAAAGAAACAGACTGAAATTGAGGGTTATAGAATTATTGATATACTGGAAAACGGATTATTATTATTATACCGGGGAGTACAATTTAAATTGGAAATGGAGAGTGATATAGGTGAAGGCTAGAAACAAACTTTTAATTGTAATATTATTGATGATAGTTGTCTTGATTGGAAGCCAGAGTTTAATGGCTGCAGAGAATAAAATTAATATGAATTTTAAGGGTGCAGATATAAGAGATGTATTCAGGACAATTGCAGAACTGGCAGAAGTAAATCTGGTTACAGATAGTTCTGTAAGCGGGAATATTACCATACATTTAAATAATCTTACCTTCAAAGAAGCCTTGGACCTGATTACTCAAGCCTATAATCTGGATTATAAATGGTATGAGAATACGGTGGTCGTGGCTACCCCGCAGAGAATACAGGAGTTATATGCAACAATAGAGGTAAAAACGGTAGATGTAAAACATATTTCTATCGATGAAATACTGGGTATTCTGGAGAAAATATACCCTGATCTCAGTATTATTGGTGACCAGAGAAACAAAAAGCTTATTTTCAAGGGTAATGTAGAGACCATCGCAGAGGCAGAAGATCTTCTGGCTAAACTTGATATTGAGAAAGAAATGAAAATAGATGTCATTTCAATCCCTCAGGAAAAGGCGGAATTCTTTACCAGGTATTTGCAAAAGGTCTACCCTGAACTGGTTATAGAAAATGATGAAAGCGGGCTTTTTATCTCCGGTACACCTGCAGACCTTGAGAGCGCAGGTATACTGGTTAAAAAACTCATGGAACAATTCAATGCCCAGGGAGTAGATTACAGCTACAATAATATTATTGACAGCATAAAAATAAATAATGTTGACGCAGGTTATGTAGCCGGACTTGTCTCCCAGATGTATCCAAATGCCAGGATTATTGCTGATACTGTTAATAATCAGTTAATATTTAATGGTTCAGATAGTGATTTTGCGCGTATTAAACAGTTTATTGCCAAGATTGATATTAGAAGCAGCCTGGAGACAACAGATAATATACTGATCGATGATGCAAAGGATGTTGTAAGTGTAGTTTCACTTGATTATGCAGTAATAGATGATGTGACCAAAATAATTGAAAATCTATATCCGGATGTCAAATATAGTGTAAATTCTATCAATAGAGAGATTGTTTTGCACGGCTCAAAGAGGGATATTGATAGTATATTAACAATGGTGAAAAAGGTTGATACGCCAAGAAAACAGGTTGTAATAGAAGCAAGAATTGAGGAAATTAACACAAGAGGCGTGGAAGAACTGGGGATAAATGTAGAGCAAATGTCAGTAATCAGGCTGAAGGATGAAGACGGCGATGGCCTGATTGACGGGCTGGAGTTAACACTTGCAGATTTTATCAGGGCACTGGAAGTGAATGGATACAGCAACACCCTGGCAAACCCGCGGTTAATGACATTAAGCGGTGAAGCGGCCAGCCTGTTGATCGGTGACAAGATACCAATACAGGTTGAAAAAGTAGAAGATGGTGCCGTGGTAATGTCAATCGAATATATTGATGTCGGTATCAATCTGGAATTTACACCATGGGTTACTAAAGATAACCAGATAAACCTGTATGTAAAACCACAGGTCAGCTCTATCGGACAATCAATAGGTGCATCTCTGCCTGCCATCAATACCAGGGAACTGGAAACCAATATAAGGCTAAATAACGGGGAGACCTTTGTGGTTGGAGGGTTAATAAAAGATGACCTGATTGAAACCATAGAGAAATTCCCGATTCTGGGGGATATACCTATATTGGGCCATGTTTTCCGGTCAAGTAAGTATGATAACCAGAAGACAGAAGTGGTTATATTTATCACACCATATATCAT
>JAAYLO010000040.1 GCA_012521855.1 Halanaerobiaceae bacterium | reverse complement strand
TTTGTTTTCCCATCACGGCCCACAGATTGCAAGAGCTGTAGTGCATTAAACCTGAAAGCCTGTTGAAGGGCAGGATCCCCGGCTATTTTTATATCCATGTCCTCCCAGTATTCCTTCATATACTCCAGGTGCTCACTCAACAGGACCTGGCTGCCCTTTTCCAGTCCGGTCATTAGTTCATATATAACCAGTTCTTTCAGATTATCTGTGAGTAGCTCATTATTATTTTCCAGATCAAGTGATGTATAAACAGCCAGATGCCTGGACAGACAGTATTCTTCACCTTCTCTTACTTCCAGATCATATTGAGAGATTAATTTGCCGGAAAAAATCTTTCTGCTTTCTTCCCTGATCATTTTTTCTGTATTAAATGAGTTTGCAACAGCCATACCGATCAGTATTCCTGTACTATTTGCCCTCTGGACAAGATATTCTATATCTTCCTGAAAAGTAATCTCCTCTATTGAAAGCAGTCTTTTTTCCCTGGGAAAGTGATAGTTTTGTGTATTCCCATCAAGCCGGGTGGCCAGTCTTATAGAACCAGAGAAATTCAGAGGCTTAAATCTATATATGATCAATCCTGTATGCGGAGAAGACTGTGATAAAAATCTCGTAATCCAGAACTGCATTTCTTTGCCTGTTGAACTCTTCCAGATAAATTCCCTTTCCAGTACTCCCTTTTTCATATCAAGCTTACGTCTGTAATTTCTTACTTCTCCCTTCAACAAATCAAGTTTCTCCATATCAAGATAGATATTTATTTTTGACCATTCAGCAATATTAATGATAGTCTGGCTCTTTTCAGGGAGTCCAGGTGCTTCTTCACCATATATTATTTCTTCTGAAGCATAAACACCATTTAAATACATGCCCGGTGTCGTAGAATTATCCGGCCCTGTATAATCTTCCTCCAGAGTACCACGCATCCCCATATACCCATTACCCAGAGAAAATATAGCTTCACTGTAGTGGTTATTCTTTACACTAAATTCCCTTTCTGTAATAGACCATGGTTTAAAAGGAAATAAAGTACTTTTTTCCTTCACCTGAAAAGCCTCCTTTCCAGTTCTACATTTAGTATTAATGGATACAATGCTATTAAAATGCAACCGGTTGTATTGCATATAATAATATATTCTTAATTATTTCAGAAATTCCTTCTTTTAATTATAAATCTTTCTCTCACAGCTAATACTCCTCCCTCTATTCCAGAATTTCATTCAAATCCACATCAGCAATGGTATCATAAACATAATCTGCAGCTCCCACCCTGTCAACCGGACCAATACCAATAGCCAGCATATTGGCAGCCTGAGCTGCTTTTATTCCGGATCTGGCGTCCTCAAAAACTGCACAACTTTCCGGTAATACCCCCATTTTGTCAGCAGTAAATAGAAAAAGATCTGGAGCAGGTTTGCCTTTTTCTACACTATAGCCATCTGAAATATGATCAAAGGCTTCCACCAAACCCAAATTTTTTATAACTGTCTTTGCATTTTTACTGGCTGATGCAACTGCCAGTTTATAACCGTTCTCTTTAATATTTTTTATCAAATCGGCAGCACCAGGCAGGAGATCATCCGGAGTAATTGTAGCTATCAGTTCCTGATAATATTGATTTTTCCTCTCCATTAAAAGCTTTTTTTCTTCTGCAGTATATTCTCTGCCACCCAAAAGCAGCTCAAGTGACCTTTCCCTTGATACACCTCTCAGCTCTTCATTATCTTTTCTGGTAAATGGGATACCCTCTTCATCAGCTAACCTTTTCCAGGCCTGATAGTGAAACTCAGCGGTATCGGTAATTACTCCATCAAGATCAAAAATAAAAGCTTTCAAGATTCTTTTCATTTAGCTCTCCTTTCTAGTTAAATTATTTACTTTTACTAATATATTATAATTATTATATTATAATAAACTACAAAAACAAAGAAAATAAAAAAACACCTTCCGGTGTTTGCTGCTTAAAATATTGGAGCGGGAAACGAGACTCGAACTCGCGCCCCTCACGTTGGCAACGTGATGCTCTACCAGCTGAGCTATTCCCGCATATTGG
>JAAYLO010000039.1 GCA_012521855.1 Halanaerobiaceae bacterium | reverse complement strand
GGATAGGGACCGGTTTAGAGGATAATATTGCTTTACAGTCTTTTATAAAATGATTTTTCCAGAGCAGCAAAACCCCCCTGGCTTCAGAAAACCAGAGGGGTTATACTATTATGAGGGGCCTATATTTAATTTTTATTTTTCTTTACTTTCCTCTTTGGTCTCATCTTTGTCTTCATCTTTACTCTCTTCTTTGGCCCCTTCTTTATTCTTTTCCTTGGTCTCTTCTTTACTTTCTACCTTGCTTTCTCCTTTGCTGCTCTTTAAAAAATATTTATTTACAATAAAAATATAAAGGGACCCAATAACAAAAGCACCAATTACTCCAGCTATTACGTTAAATCCAGCCAATATCCATCCCCATTCACCGATTCTGGAAAGAAGAAGTTCCCCCGCCAGAGCACCAATGACAGAACCAATCAAGCGATTCCAATATCCCCAGGGAAGCTCAATTTTTTTAAAGGCATACTGTAAAATTGCAGCCATTATAGCCGAAAGAACAAGAAGAACTAACACATACAACATGTTATATTCCTCCTTTTAATTTCTGGCCCCTCATAATATAATGACTTCCTCACTCAATTTGAGCTTTCTCCTTTGCTTCTCATTCTTTCGTCATTTATTTCCCGTGATATTTCATGCCAGGTCTTTGAAATTTTATCCAGCTCTTCAGCAATTTCACCCTTCAATATATCAGCAGCACCCTCACATGTAGGTCTGGCTGATGATTCTTCTACTATATCCCTTAACATCTGGGGATTGTCTATTATTGGACAGGGACACATAAGATTGTCGCTAAAGGGCATTCTCTTTTGATATGACCTGAATAAAGGATTCTTTATTACCTCTTCCAGTGATTTGTCTTTAATATTATCTACAGCAAAATGCACAAAGGCACAGGGTTCTACATCTCCTCTGGCATTGATGTGGAAATAGCGTCTGCCTCCTGCAATACAACCCTGGCTGTATGTACCATCATTCCAGAAGTCCATAACAAACAAGGGTTTTGTTTTTCTAAGCTCATCAACTCTTCTTGCCAATTTTGCTCGCTGCTCAGGTGTAAGCATTAAATCCAGATTGGGATTTCTTCCGATTGGTATATAGTGAAATGACCACATATATACTGCACCTTTTTCGATCATTAAATCAATAAATTCATCACTAAATAATCTATCAACATTATATCTGCAGGTAGTCACACTGACACCAAATACAATTCCTCTTTCCTTCAGGCGGTCCATTGCTGCCGTTATTTTATCATAAACACCTTCTCCCCTGCGCTTTTCTGTATCGTCCTTAAACCCTTCTAAACTGATGGCAGGGGAGATATTACCCACTTCCAGCATTTTATCTGCAAATTCATCATCTATAAGGGTACCATTTGTATACATCATAAAGGCTGCGTCATTATGTTTTTCAAATATGTCGAATAGATAAGGATATATTGTCGGTTCTCCTCCGGAAAGAACAATAAAATATATTCCCATTTTTTTTGCTTCTGTGATTATTCTATCAAAGGTTTCAAAGTCAAGAGAATCAGACTTGTTATACCTGCCAGCCCAGCAACCGTCACAACGCAGATTACAGGCGCTGGTTGGATCAATCAATATTGTCCATGGTACAGATACGCCAAACTTTTCACTTAATTCATATTGGTAGGGGATACCAAATAGGCCTCCATTTATAAATAGATTCAATAGCAAACCATTCTTATAAGAAGGAGCAATTTCATTCAGTTTCTTCACATATTCTTTAATAACAGGTAGTTTGTTGTAATTCTCCCTGACAATCTGTATTCCTCTTTTGTGATTGTCCCTTCTCACTAACTTCTCTCCAATATCCAGTATCTTCAGGAAATTTTCTGCGGGGTCTTTTTCAAGATACTCCAACCCCTGTTTAAGCAGTTGATCAGCGGCAAATTTCCTGGCAAAATCAAAATTGATACCCATTTTTCCCCCTCCTAATTTGTAGTGATATACAGGACACCAATAGTTCCAGGGCCACAGTGTGAAGAAATTACATTACCTGCATTTGCTACTATAACATTTTCAAGGCCTATTTTATTTTTTAATTGTTCAGAAAGATATTCTGCTCCCTTATCCTCCATAGAATGAGTTATAAATATTCTTGAAGTATCAATATTATCCAGATCAGTCTCCACATTTTTCAACAACTTGTTTAAGGCCTTTTCTTTGCTTCCTCTTACGTGGGAAGCAACATCCATCTTTCCATCTGCTACTTTTATCTCTATTTTAAATTTCAACATGCTGCCCAGGAACCGCTGTAAAGATGTACAACGGCCACCTTTGTACAAAAAGTCAAGATTATCAATAATGAATCTGGTTTTTACCTTCGGAATAATTTCATTTAACTTATTAATAATATAAGTTTTATCTTTCCCCTCATTAAGATAATCTACAGCCTTCATAACAAGTAAACCGATACCTGTGGAAAGATTCCGGGAGTCCACAACCTCAACCTGGCCTTCAGGGAAGTTTTTTGCTGCCAGGCAGGCATTCTGATATCCCGAAGAAAAATGAGAAGAAAGACAGAAATATATTAATTCATAACCCTGTTCAATATATGAACGGAAAAACTCATCATAATCAGCTGGAGTAGGAGCACTTGTTTTGGGTAATTCACCGTATTTATC
>JAAYLO010000038.1 GCA_012521855.1 Halanaerobiaceae bacterium | reverse complement strand
ATATCACTCAGGCCCTCTTCCAGACAATATTTTTCAAGTTTATCCCGGTCAGGACCGCTTCCTATTACTATCAAACAGGCATCCAGTCCATGCTCACGGACAAGGAAATTGAAAGCCCTCAGCAAAAAAGAAACATTTTTCTCTTCTCCAAGTCTACCGACAAAGACCAGTTTTAAGGCAAATTTATCAAGCTTATAATCATTTCTGATTTCTTCCAACAATTTCTCATTTCTATTCCGGTAAATATCCAGTTCCAGTCCAGTAGGTATGGTGAGAACCGGTCTATCGATCTGGTAATTTTTTATTCTTTTTTCAACATATCCAGATGGTGCAATGATCAGGTTACAGGAGCGGCAAAAATCCTTTACATAGCGGATAGTCACTCCCCTGGCCAGATTCCCTACAAGCGGAACATAATGAACATACTCCTCATAAAGGGTATGATAAGTAAAAACAAGAGGGATATCCAGTTTGCGGGCAACATATCTGGCCAGCCCCCCCATTAAAAAAGGAGTGTGTGTATGGATAATATCTATCTCCAGTCTCTTCAGCAATGATGAAATTTTATTGGAGATGGGAATAGCCAGCCGGAAATCTTTTTTCGTAGGTGTCGGCAGTGAAGCAAAACGATAAATACCCTCCTCTTCATCTACAGAAGGATAGTCAGGAGCAAAAATATAGACAAAATGCCCTTTCTTCTCCAGTTCTTTTTTGAAACTATCAATGGATTTAACAACTCCGCTGAAATACGGCCGGTAACTATCAGAGAAAAAGGCAATATTCATAATCTCCCTCCATTATCTATAACCCCATTTTTTACCATTTTTTCCTGAATATTGTTTCATGAGAAACAATTTGTCCACATATGCTTAGAACAGTTTTATTTCCTGAAAATGCTTCCGATTACTGTCTTTGCACTCTTTACAGCCATACTGAAAATCCCTTTATTCTTACTGAATATCTCCTCAAGAGAATCTATCAGATAATCTATTTCCTCTTTTGTAATAATAAGGGCAGGCTCAAATCTGATTACATTGGGATTATTCAATGTATAGGCAGTGATTATTTTATGATCATTCATTAGAGCACCTGCAACCATGGCACCCAGATATTCTTTCGCCGCCTTACTCAGCATTCCGCCGGACAATTTATCCAGGAGCCCTCTTTCCAGCTCTTTAAATTCCAGGCCGATTAAGAGACCCCTTCCCCTGACTTCCTTGATAATTTCATACTTACCGACCAGTTCCTGTAATCTTGCCAGCAGGTATTCCCCTTTCTCTGCAGCATTGGCAGGGAGATCTTTTTCGACAAGTTCATTCATGGTTGCAACAGCAGCCGTAGTTGCCAGGGTATTACCTCCGAAAGTAGAGGTATGTAATAAGGCTTTATCTATCCCTCCATAGGCCCTTTCCCAGATTTCAGCAGTAGTCGAAAAGGCCCCTATAGGCATAACACCGCCGCCGAGGGATTTAGCCATACAGAGAAAATCAGGGACTATATTATCATGTTCTGCTGCAAACATCTTGCCGGTTCTCCCAAAACCGGTCTGAATCTCATCAAGGATAAAGTATACATTATATTTATCACAGAGTTCTCTAACACCCTGGAAATAATGTTCAGGGGGAACATTTATTCCGCCTTCACCCTGAATGGGTTCAATAATAAAAGCAGCAAAACCGCCGTTTTTCAATTTCTCTTCCAATTCCTCCAGATCGCCGTATTTAACCCTTTCATTACCAGGTATCAGCGGCTCAAAGGGATGCTGGTATTTATCCCTGCCGGTTACAGACAGTGACCCCATGGTCTTCCCATGGAATGAATTCTGGCAGTAGAGAATACGCTCCTTTCCTGAAGCTATCCTGGCGGTCTTGATTGCACCTTCCACAGCCTCTGTCCCGCTATTACAGAAAAAAGTATGGCTCAGATTGCCGGGGGTCAATTTGCTTAAGTTATATGCAGCAACTGCAGCCATGGTGTTCATGGAAGCCTGTAATATATTGGGTAAGCCCTGGTCCATAACCCTCTTTACCGCTTCAATAACCGCAGTTGGATTATGTCCAAGATTAAGGGACCCATATCCCCCCAGAAAATCTATATACTCATTACCATCTTCATCCCAGACTTTCGTTCCCTTTGCCCGTACAAATTTCCGGTCAAAATTCAATAAAGACAACATTGTAGCAAATCCTGGATTAACATGTTCCTTATATAATCTTGATACATCATTTTTTGTCAGTTCCAGTGCCTGATCAACACTCATCAAATCTTTCATTAATAATCACCATCCTTGCTATATAGTATTAGTCTTTTAGTAGGAAATTCCTGCATAGAAAAATCATCTTCAATTAATTTTATTATATAGCATACAGGACCTGTTGACAAACTAAAAGAAAAATCCCTTCATCTGTCACAAGCACTAAGTTTACAGATAAAAGGGATTCTCCTGATAAATAATAAATACCAATATCGAACTTGATAACTTTTTACTGAGGATTATACATCCCATTATTTTGCATATAATTGAATATGCCTTCTCCGTGTTGTTGTTCTTCTCTTTGAATATGATTCAGGACATTCCGCACACTGGAATCAGTACATTCAAAAATAACGGTATCATAGGTACCGGAAACATATTTTTCTGTCATCAATAGATCATTACAGAGTTTTGCATCATTTTGATTTGCCATTCCTGTTGAACTGTACTCACCCTGATTTACTGCTTTTTGCTGCACATTTTGCTGCT
>JAAYLO010000037.1 GCA_012521855.1 Halanaerobiaceae bacterium | reverse complement strand
TTTTTACACCTATCTCTAAATCTTTAAATTCTATTTGTCCATATCCCCTTGTTCCGCTGCCACCAAGATAATCATCTTCCAGCAAATTCAGACCTTCAATAAAAAATAAAAATAGATCGATGTCACTCTCATCCATCAGATTAAAAATCATTTGGAAATCAAACTCCGCACCCTGTGGAACCCTTTCCATTTGACGGGGGTGATCAGCACGTGATGTTAACCTGTCAATCATATTCTCCCATTTTGCTTCAGTATAGTTCATTTCAAGTGACCTGAATTCCCCTTCTCTTTTTTCCATCTTTTTTACGGTTTCATCTGTAAGATAGGAATCCCTGACAACCAATCTGGTAGGACCTGCTTTCTCATCCCTCTTATCAGCACTTGAACCAAAAACAACACAGATTTTACAATCATTTTTACCACAGGCACATAAATATCCTTTTTCTCTTTTTTCTAGAAGGCTACGTATTTTCCCTTTAAGTGAAGACCCAGGTATATATGGTATCCCTTCACTGGTCTTTATCACACTATTGTCAATATCTCCTATAGATGTATCAGTAGTTGAGCTGCCTATATGCAAACCGGTTAAGGCCTTTATTTTCCCCTTTATAAATAGTTTTCCCAATAATATCATTTTTCTACCTCCTATTTATCTTTACCAACATATTTTCTATAAGCTACAATTGCTTCAAGAAACTGTTTATAATTTTCTAATTGCTGCATATTATCCATTTCCAGCTCTTTAGCAAGATAATCCAGCAAATCCATGAACTCTCTTAGAACATAATTCTTCTCATTACGACCTGATATATATGCAAAATGAGGTCGTAAGAGTTTTATATCAGTGACAGTACTGGCATTTAAAACCCGTGCATACACTTTTCTAATCATTGAAGTTGTTACTTTTCCTGTTTTCAATCTCTCTGCATATTCCCTGGCTTTATCACAAAATATATCATACTGTTTTTTATTTGTATGTAAATCTAATACACTTTCTTTGAAAAATTTTACATTTTCATTCTCTATAATTTTACAATTTACCGCTCTTAATTTGCGATTTTCTCCCATTACAATATCAAACTCAATTTCCATTCCAGTTGCTAAATCACCAAAAGAGATATCTCCTACTAGAGAATCAGCATTAAAATAATACTCTTTGCCATCTCCACACCTAATAAAACCATATTTATTATCTTCAATTATTTTTTTTATCTCACCTAACATATACTCATCTCCTCATTTTTCTTGTTTCCATCTGTGCACACTTAACAGCAGCAGGAATCACCATTATATTTTTAATTTTTTCATCAGTAGATTTTCCTAAAAGATTATCAATAACTATTCGCCGGTATTCTGCTATTAATAGCTCTGCATCCTCTTTTGCTATCTCCCGTAGGTAATATGCCAATCGCCAGAAACGTATTTTATCAACCCTGCCTTTAACTGAATCCTGTAGAATCTTTTTAAATCCCAATGTTGATTTCCATACTTTATACAAAAAAGTACGTCCAAATGATTCTCCATCATCTTTATGAGAGTTTTTCTCTATTATTTCAAGCAATAATTTCTTCAAATTCCTGATAGCATTAAATTCCTCCCAGGTAAATACCTCACCGAATAATGTAATTTTGTTCTTTGAGGGTACTTTTTCTCCAGCCCGGATATAATTTTTTGCCATCTCCAAAGCTTCCTCTGTTAACCTGGACGACATTATAACCGGAAAATCATATCGGAATATGCAGACGCCTGCAGAAAAGGTAATATGGGGATTATAACAGGTGTATTCCCGGAATTTTTTATAAAATACATCAGTGAAGTCCAGAACTTTATCCCATGATCCAATGATGAAGGTGTCATCACCACCAGAAAAAACGACATAAAGATAATTCTCCCACTTTCTCTCCGCTATTAGTTGGTTAATATATCCTTCAAAATATAGTGTCAACATACGACTAATTGATGTAATACGGGAAATAGTAGATTTTTCACCCAATCCTCTGAAAAATAGACTGCCCAAATTATCAACATCTAGTTTCAGTACAGCAAGTTTTGGGTCTCCAATACTCATATTGGCTATCTCATCAAAGTCATACTGTTTTTTTTCTTCTAGATTATTATTAAATGGCAATTTATATGCTCCTAAACGATAACCTGAGAAACCCTCCTGGAGAAATTCGGTATTATTTAACAAATAAGCACCTTGTTTCTCATTGTCTTTTAATTTCTCCTTTTTAACAAAATTGTAATCATATCCAAAAGCTCTAAAAACATCTCGATAATCCTCATAACTATTTTTATAGCCACCACTTATTATTTTAATCACTAAAGTATCCGCATTTCTAACAGAATCCGTAAGTTCCATATAACTTTTACAAAAAGAGCAAAGCTGCTTGTCTATCTCAGAAATATAATCAAGTCTCCTTTCATACTCCTCAATTCCACAGAGATAACAATGATTATTGTCCTGTGAACCATTTCCAGAAGGACCAAATATATTATTATAGTTTTCCTCCAGGCCTATTTCCTCCCATTTTTTGTATTTCCGGAAATTTACCTTTTCCTTTACTTCATCCCATTTTTTATTAAATTCCATAAAGTCTGCTGGAGAAATTAAAACTCTTTCAAGAACCAGATACAATAAACCATTATGTGCCTTTAATAATTTTTCTGATATATTTTTTCTCGCCTTGATAAAACTATCCTCACAGAGCTTAGGTGCTAAAATATAAAAATTTCCTCCACCATTGTATAAAATTTTAGCCGCCTTCAAATCCATTTTATCAATCAAATATCTTGCTATAACATCTGTTAATAAGGATAGATAAACTGAATGGCCTTTTAATGATTTTGCAGCACCTTTACTGGGAATACTGAAGATGAAATCCTGAATTCCTGAAATATCTCCTTTTATAAGCATAAAATGTTTATCAGTATTATTTTTCATTTTTTTCAAATCTTCTGAATTTAGACGCCCTGCTTTATACTCATCATAAAGGCAGAGAGCAATGGCGGCAGTTGTCTTTCCATGATCAAATAAAGAAATATCCGGTATATAATTGGTAGTCTGTGCAGGAACACACCATAAATACTTTTCCATTAAATAATAAAGTTGTTTTTCTTCACTGACCAGACCTAATTCGTTAAGAAAAGAATTTACTAATTTTTTGTAAGTATCAATAGAGACAGTAGTATTTTTTTCTGGAAAGCCTTCTGAAGTCGAAAGTGGTGCCAATTTATAGCCCATGTTTATATCTTCATCAAATAAGCGAGAAAAAATTGACATCATAGGTACAGTATAATACTTCTCCTTTGTTTCTCCTTCTTCCCGTTCTGAAGATGACAACCAGTCAGCCAGTTGGATAATTTTTTCATAATCATTACGTGGTTCATGATGATATAATACTAAATCAATTATTTCACTACCATATTTTTTGAAAAATTTACTTTTTGATTGCATTACAAATAATAACTGTGCTGAATATTTTGGATGTCCAACTTTTATATGTTTAAATCTATCATTTACTATAAAACTTTTGCTTCGTTCAATAAACTTACCTATATCATGTAATAATGCTGCAATATATATACTATCCCGGTCCAATTCTCTTGCCTCCTTTCCAAAATATTATTTTTATAGTTATATTTATACATAAATTGATTAATTCCTGCAAAGATAACATATGTTTGCATCATTTGGTTTGTTAATATTGTGTTTTTTTCAATTCCTCATAGGTAGACTAAAAACCAGAGTCCTTTGTATCAGTTACTCAAGCCGAACAGGGTTTCAATTCCTCATAGGTAGGCTAATAACATTGCTATTTTGAATTTTCTTCACTATGCTTTCAGCGTTTCAATTCCTTATAGGTAGGCTAATAACAATGGACGAGCTGGGCAAAACGGTTGCAGGTACGGAAGTTTCAATTCCTTATAGGTAGGCTAATAACACTTTTCTTCCTACGACGGCGGTACATGTCCAGTCACGTTTCAATTCCTTATAGGTAGGCTAATAACCCGATGGCGAGTGGTCCGGAGAAGAGGGCATCAAGTGTTTCAATTCCTTATAGGTAGGCTAATAACGTAACGAACGCGGAGGCGTTCCAGTTCCCCTACAGGTTTCAATTCCTTATAGGTAGGCTAATAACGGATGGATAGTGATGATGAATTTATTGTTGAATTATAGTTTCAATTCCTTATAGGTAGGCTAATAA
>JAAYLO010000036.1 GCA_012521855.1 Halanaerobiaceae bacterium | reverse complement strand
TCCTCGGTTATACGATTAATGGAACAATCAGACAGCTGAACAAAATCCTGCCTCAGCTTTTCCCGGTAGAGAATATATTGCGAACAGGCCTTAATAATATCGGGGGCATTTTTCGCCCTGCCCCCTCACTGCTCAATATGGCCTGGATAGAGTCAACATCAGGTGATTTTTATTATTATCATGATGGAATATCACCATCAGTCTGTAAGGTTATTGCAAAGCTGGATCAGGAAAGGATGGAAGTGGCCAGCAGTATTGGCTTAGAGCCTGTATCTGCTGAAGACTGGTTAAGGCTTTCCTATAATGTCCGCGGGAAAAATCTGTATGAGTTGTTACAGAATAATGAGCATTACCAGGGAATATCAGCTCCATCCTCTGTCAACCATCGTTATGTCCTTGAAGACATCCCCATGAGCCTTGTCCCCATTGCTTCCCTGGCCAGGATGTATAATGTTAAAACACCTGCCATTGATATGATAATAGACCTGGCCAATCTTGTCTATGGGAGAAATTTCCGGATTGAAGGAAGGACCGTGGAATCACTGGGGATAGAAGGTTTAAGCCGCAGGGAATTGCTGAACCTGGTCAATTTTGGTGATACAGGTAAAGTCAGAGCCTATCCGCTGCAGAAACAGATGGTTTTTAATAGAATTGAAAACCTGTTCTATAAGAATTACATGAAATATCAGGAAGAGGTTGAATAGAATGAAGAAATTAATAGTGGCTGCCTCAATAGGCAACTGTGTCCATGTTGCCGGTGTGCTCAATTTTCTCCGGCTGGCAGAGGAACACGGTTACAGGACCAGATTTCTGGGGCCGGCAGTTTCCATCAGTTATTTCCTTGATGCAGTGGAAGAGGCCGCTCCATATATGGCTGCTGTCAGTTATCGTTTAACCCCTGAAACAGCCTGTAATATAGTAAGCAGCCTGAAGGATGCTGTAATAGCGCGGGGAATCAGGGGTGTAAAATTTGTTTTCGGGGGAACAGCTCCTGTTGCTGATAAGGTAGCAGAACTGGGATTTTTTGATAAGATTTTCAGCGGCAGGGAGGAGATAGATGAAATAATTGCCTTTCTGGAAGGACGGGAGTATAGTGAAAACATGCTTAAACCAGGGGATAACCTTCTGGAAAGGCTGGAGAATAAAAGGCCTTATCCCCTGATCAGGCATCATTTCGGATTACCATCAATGGAAAGGACCATAGAAGGGATCAGGGAGATAGCGGAGAGCAAGGTCCTTGATATCATTTCCCTGGGTCCTGATCAAAATGCCCAGGAGTATTTTTTTTGTCCGGAAAAAATGGATGAAAAAGAAAAAGGGGCCGGGGGTGTTCCCATCAGGACCGAACAGGATCTCCTGGACCTGTATCAGGCTGCTCAAAGGGGCAATTTCCCCCTTTTGAGGTCATATAGCGGTACAAATAATGTTTTTCAAATGGCTGAACTCCTGCTAAAAACTATCAGGAATGCCTGGTGTGCTGTACCCCTTTCATGGTATAATATACTGGATGGGAGAGGCCCCCGGGGATTGGAGGAATCCATCCGGGAAAACCAGCTCCTGATGAAATGGCATGGAGAACGGGATATCCCTGTGGAGGTAAATGAATCACACCACTGGAGTTTACGGGATGCTCATGATACAATAGCAGTAGTCATGGCTTATCTGGCAGCCCTTAATGCAAAAAAGATGTGGGTAAAAACCTATATTGCCCAATATATGTTTAATACCCCCAACGGGACATCTGCACAGATGGATATAGCCAAGATGCTGGCCAAAAAGGAACTCATCAGTGGTCTGGAAAATAAAGATTTCCGTGTTTTAACACAGGTCAGGGCCGGTTTAAGCAGTTTCCCGGTAGACCTGAATAGAGCTAAAGGCCAGCTGGCCTATACTACCTTTCTGGGGATGGCTCTTGAGCCTGATATTGTACATGTTGTTTCTTTCTCTGAAGCTGACCATGCTGCGGAAAGCAGGGATGTCATTGAAAGCTGCCAGATCGCCAGACAGGTAATCACCAATCTGACCTATGGGAGGACTGATTTTCGTGCTGATAACAGGATTAGAGAGCGGAAAGAGGAATTGCTTGCAGAAGCAGCTATCCTGATAGAAGCCATTAAAAATATGGGCTCAAAGGCTTCTGATGATCCGCTGACAGATCCCCATATACTTGCAGCAGCTATAAAGACAGGCCTGCTCGATGCCCCTCATCTTAAGGGAAACAAAGAGGCAGCAGGCAGATTGACAACAAAAATGATAGATGGTGCCTGTTATGCCTATGATTTTAAAAATGAGAGGATTATCCATGAAGAGGAAAGGATTGCGGAGATTATCAGGGAGGCAGGACATTGAGTGAAAGAGATCATGATTTCTTGAAGGAATTCGAACTATTTTCCTGGATGGATGAAAAACACCTTACTGAAATCTACAGGCTGCTGGAGAGGAGAGAGTACCCTCCGGGTGTTGCTCTTTTCCATGAAGGGGATCAGGGAGAGGGTGTCTTTTTCTTGAGAAAAGGGAAGGTGAAAGCCTTAAAGACCAGCCAGTCAGGCGAGGAACAGATCCTGGAGATACTGCAGCCTGGAGATGTTTTTGGAGAGGTTGTCCTCTTCGGTATCAGTGAATATCCTGCCACCACAATTGCCATGGGGGAGATTGAGGTGTTTTTCCTGTCCATCAGCAGGTTCAGGGAGTATTTTTATGAAAACCCTGATATTGGCTGGGGAATGTTAAAGGAGATGGCCAGGAAATTAAAGAAAGCCCAGGAGATGGTCGAAAACCTGGGTCTCAGGGATACAAAGGGCCGTGTTGCCGCATTATTGCTGGATCTTTTATATAAATTCGGGAATTCCAGAAATGAACTGGCCACTAAGCTGAACCGGCAGGAACTGGCCAGTTATGCTGGAACCACAAGGGAGACTGTCAGCCGTACTTTAAGTGAGTTTAAAAACAAAGGGCTGATTGAGATTGATGGCAGCAGGATTCTTATCAGGGACCTGGAAGGACTGAAGAATTTGATATGAGGGAAGTGTTCTTTTTGCATGATATAAAATATTTGCTGATACCCATAATATCAGGTATACTCATTGCCCTGCCTTTTAGTTACCCTGCTCTTTTTTTCTTGAGCTGGATAGGCCTTATACCTTTTCTAATATTCATTGAAAAGAGGAAAGAAAATAGAGATACTGCATTTATTCCAGTCTTTTTGTGCGGAACCCTGCTGGGAAGTACAATTATTGTCCTTTCCTCAGGCTGGCTTTACTATCCCCTTATAGATTACAGCGGGCTCCCCTGGATACTGGGTGTCCTGCTTCTCATATTATTATTCCTTTTTTTGGGCTCCTTTTACGGGCTCTGGGCCCTTCTTTATACATATACAAAAAGGAGCAGCGGTATCAGCCCTTTCTTGCTTGCCATCAGCTGGACTGCCATAGAGTATTTGAGATTCCGGCTTTTGTCTGCCTATCCTTTTGCCTTTCTGGCCTATACCCAGTGCGCTTTTTATTACCTCCTGCAGCTTGCTGAATATGGGGGTATCTATCTGACAGGTTTTATTGTCCTCCTGATTAATGCCTATCTTGCCAGGATATTTACTGAGAAGAAGCTGAGGTTTGCTGTTCCTGTAGTATTGATTTTTGTAATCATTATCACTACAGGACTGATAAAAGACAGGGAATTCCGGGATGCCGAATACGAAAAGTTCAGGGTCGGGATAGTCCAGACCAAAATTGACCCTGTAGATAAATGGAAGGTGGATAATATCGAGGGGATTACAGACCTCCTGGTGGCAGGTTCAAAGGACCTGGCTGCTGACAGCAATCTTATTATCTGGCCGGAAACTGCCCTTACATTTGACCTGGTGCGGAATGAATTCTACCGGGAGAGATTCCTGAAAAAGGTAGCTGATATAGATACCTACATGCTGGTTAGCTGTCATGCGGTCATGGATGACAGCCTGGAGCAGTACAACAGCAGTTTTCTGCTGTCACCATCCGCTGTTTTTGAGGGCAGGTACAACAAGATGAAACTGGTTGCTTTCGGGGAATACATACCCTTAAGCGGCCTTGTGGAAAAACTGACCGGTACATCCTGGTCGTCACAGCTGGCAGGTGATGAGGCAACCATCTTCAGGATAGATGATACCAGCTGGAGGGTGGCCATCTGTTCAGAAATCCTTTATCCCGGGCTGGTCCAGATGGGTATAGATGAAGCAGATTTTCTTGTCAACCAGTCCAATGAAGCCTGGTACAGGAGGGGCAATCTGCAGCAGCAGATGTGGGCAGCTGCCGTTTTCCGGGCTGTGTAAAACCGCCGTTCTGTGGTAAAATCCGGCAACCATGCTTTCGGGGGAGTAATCTCCTTAACGGGTAAAGCAATATGCAGGGAGCATTCCCTCAATACGACTGTCTTTGCAGCAGAAGTTCCCCTGAATAAGGAGGAGACCTTTTATCAGAGACATGGTGATTTTGTTGGACTTACTTCTTCAATCACCGCCCTCCTCCTTTTTTCAATAAGGGCTGCCATCTATCTTGTCTACCGGAAGGGGAGAAGGGCAGGAAGGAAAGAATGAAGCTTATTTCTTCAGTTTTTCGACCAGATCTTTATCTGGCTTTACAAAGATGGTCTGATAGTTTTCATAGTAAACCAGGCCGGGTTTTGCCCCCTTTGCTTTGTGGACATTCCTGGCTTCAGTAAAATCTACAGCTACATTTTCTGACATCCTTCCCCTGCTATAGTAGGCGGCCAGTACTGCAGCCTCTTTCAGTGTTTGGGAAGGGATTTCACCGGCACTGTGCCTGCGGATTATAACATGGGAGCCGGCCAGATCCTTTACATGAAGCCAGATATCCTTTCCATTTGCTATTTTCCTGCTGAGATAATCATTCTGCCTGTTATTTCTGCCAACCAGTATTTCATAATTATCTGAGGAAAGAAATCTGTATGGTTCCGATACTTTTGCTTCAGCAGTTTTTTTATTCTTCTTTTCCGTTCTTTTCTTGAGATATGATTCACTGATAAGTTCTTCCTCGATCTCTCTCAGTTCATCCCTGCTTTCCGCCTGTTCAATACTCAATAAAACCTGGTTCAGGTATTTTTCTTCATCTTTCAGCATAGCCAGGCGGTCCTTTATATATTTCACACTCTTTCTGGCCTTGGTATATTTTTTAAAATATTTCTGAGCATTGGCAGAGGGGGACAGGGCCGGATCAAGGGGGATCCTGATCTCCTTCTGTTCAGGGTCATAATAATCAATAACAGAGGCTTCTTTCATCCCCTTTTTCAGCTGGTACAGGTTTGCCTTGATCAGTTCTCCCTTTTTCCTGAACTCCCCGGCATTTTCTCCAACAAGGAGTTCTTTCTGGAGGGAGGACTGTTTCTCCAGATTTTTTTGCAGGTATCTTTTCACAACACTGCCCAAATTGTTCTTTATGCTGCCCAGTATTCTCTCCCTGATCTCCTTTTGATAATAGAAATCAAACAAGCTCCCGGTATCTTCGAAAACAAGGCTTTCTTCGATACGGTGAGTGAGGGGAAAAGGGGAGATATAGGAGATTTTACCGGTATTAATTCCAACTGCCGGCTGGAATTCTTCATTCCTGACCTTCAGGAAGATCCTGTTGAATTCCCGCCACAGAGCTTTTTTCATGTCTTCAGCAATACCATCACGAACTGTCTCAGGCTTTATCCCTGCCCGGAAGACGATTTCCCTGGCTGAATGGGGGCCGATACCCCTGAAAACATTCATGATAGCCTTGAAGGCCGGGTCGGAAAAGTTTGCTGTTTTTTCATAAAAAATATCTTCTGTGGCAGTCAGGGGATTTATTTTATCCTGCCGGGGTGGATAAACGTACTTTATTCCAGGATAGATTTCCCTTTCCCGGCTCAAATGCCTGTTTACCCTCCTTATGGCATCCAGAATGATTCCCTTTTCATCAACAAGAATAATATTACTGTATTTACCCATTATCTCCACCAGGAGATTGTAGCTTTTGCCATGGAGGGATATTTCCAGATTGAGTATCCTCTCAAAGTCAGGCTGTTCAATATCCGTAATTATGCCTCTAAGGAGGTATTTCCTGAGCAGCATACAGAAATCAGGTGCCTTGGGAGGATTTGTATAATTCTCCCGGGTAATATGTAATCTGGCATAATCGGGGTCAGCTGATATTAGGAGCCTGTGGTTATGGTCATTGTTTCTGATCAGGAGTGTGATGGTATAATTATCTATCTGGTAGATCTTATCTATCCTGCCATTAAGTAATGTATTCAACAGATCACTCTTGATGGCTGAGAGCATGATTCCGTCAAAGGACATTCTTCATTCACTTCCTCTTTTTTTCTAAGGTTATTATTTAGTATAAGATAAACGGCCTGTATAGTCAATTGATGAATTGCCTGTTCTTTTTAGAATTTCCATTGAATACTTATATTACTGAAATGGAAAATGCTTTATCAATAGAGGTGAGAATATGGCAATCGAGAGAGAATATTATCTGTTTAATAAGGAAGAGTTACAGGACCTCCTTGCTTTTACAGAGGATAAGGGGCTTTCAAAAAGGGAAGCCGTGAGGAGATTGTATGAATACGGGAGAAACATAATCAGGGAATCTGATAAAAAGGGTGTTTTTACCATCTTTATAGATCAGTTCAGGGATTTCATGATCATGATCCTGATGGCAGCTTCCTGTCTCTCCTTTGTCATGGGTGAATTCAGTGATGCTGTAAGTATCCTTGCCATCATAATCCTGAACGGGCTCATGGGCTTTATCCAGGAGTACAGGGCTGAAAAATCGCTGGCGGCCCTGAAGAAACTGGCTTCACCCAATGCCAGAGTGATCAGGGACGGCCTGCTGGAAGAAGTGGATGCAGAAGAGCTCGTTCCAGGGGATCTGATCATTCTGGAGGCCGGGGACAGGGTGCCTGCTGATGCCAGGATAATCTCTACAAAAGGGCTTCAGGTGGATGAATCATTGCTCACAGGTGAATCGGTGACCGTAGAAAAGACTGAAAGGAGTATTGACAGGAGAGGGCTTGTGCTGGCTGAGCAGAAGAATATGCTCTTTATGGGTACTGCCATTACCAGGGGGAAATGCAGGGCTGTCGTAGTGGCCACAGGGATGAATACGGAGATGGGTAGGATAGCATATTTGCTGGAACGGGAAGAGAACAGGCTGACACCACTCCAGAGAAGGCTGAAAGACCTGGGCAGATGGCTGGTCTCTTTGAGCCTGATAATGACACTGCTTATTGTGTTAATCGGTATCCTTAAGGGCCAGTCAATTTATAATATGTTCATGGCCGGTGTGAGTCTGGCCGTTGCTGCTATTCCGGAAGGCTTGCCGGCCATCGTCACACTGGTCCTGGCCGTGGGTGTACAGAAAATGAGCAGAAACAATGCCATCGTAAGGAAACTCCAGGCTGTTGAAACCCTGGGCTGTTCCACTGTTATCTGTTCTGATAAAACAGGTACACTTACCGAAAATCAGATGAGTGTAAAAAAACTCTATATAAATAGAAGGATCATGGCCTTTGAGCCGGGAGGAAAGAATATTGTCTTTGAAAAAATCCTGAGGATTGCAGCATTATGCTCAAATGTTGAATTGAGGAAAGAGGAAAGGAGAAGTCCTTTCAGGAAAGTAAAGGGCTTTTTCTCAAGCAACAGTATTCCGGAGCTGATGGGGGATCCGACAGAGACAACCCTGGTTAAGGCCTATTATGAAACAGGCCATTCCTATACAGATCTGAAAAAGCAATATCAGGTAATCGCTGAAGAGGGTTTTGATTCAGAAAGGAAGCGTATGTCAGTACTGGTGGAAACACCGGGAAAGAGAAGGGAGTTGTGGATAAAGGGTGCTGTAGAGCTCATCCTGGAAAGATGTAAATACATAGAGAATGAGGGAATCAGGGTACCGGTAACGAATAAGGATAAGGCAGATATTTTAAAGGCCAATGAAATCATGGCCGGAGAGGCACTCAGGGTCCTTGCCGTGGCATACCGGCCCTTCAGGACCAATATCAGGGCTGAAAGCCCTGGCAGATTTGAGAATGAACTTGTCTTTGTAGGACTGGTTGGAATGATCGATCCGCCCAGAGTCGAAGCCTGTCAGGCTGTGGCCAGCTGTTACAGGGCAGGAATAAGACCTGTAATGATTACAGGAGACCACAGTATCACGGCTGCTGTCATTGCTGAGGAGCTGGGTATTATCCCGGCCGGGGGGAAGGTAATGACAGGTGATGAGCTGAAAAAGATGGCCGATCAGGAATTAAAGGAAAAAGTTGATGAGATCCAGGTCTATGCCCGTATAGCCCCTGAAGAGAAGCTTAGGATAGTCAGGGCCTTAAGGGAAAAGGGAGAGATTGTTGCCATGACCGGAGACGGGGTCAATGACGCCCCTGCCCTGAAGGAGGCTGATATAGGTATTGCCATGGGGAAAAAGGGGACAGATGTCAGCAAGGAGGTATCTGCCCTGATCCTGGCTGATGATAATTTTGCCACCATCGTGAAGGCAGTAGAAGAGGGCAGGAAAATTTATAATAATATCAGGAAATTTATCAAGTATTTACTGGCCTGTAATATAGGGGAACTGCTCAGCATTTTCATCGGGATTGTAATGGGCCTGCCCTTGCCCCTCCTTCCCATCCAGATCCTCTGGGTGAATCTGGTTACAGATGGTTTGCCTGCCCTGGCCCTGGGGCTGGATAATGACAGTGATGATGTCATGAAGAGACCGCCGAGGGACCCGGAGGAGAGTATTTTTTCCCACGGGATGACCGGCCATATTATCAGTGAGGGTATTTTGATCGGGATCAGCACGATGGCTGCCTTTCTGCTGGCTATATACAGATATGGGGCTGATCTGGATACTGCCAGAACCATGGCTTTTTCTACACTGGTTTTTTCCCAGCTCTTTTTTGTTTTCAGTTGCCGTTCAGAGGAACATTCTTTCTGGGAGATACCCTTATATACAAACATGTATCTCATAGGAGCTGTTTTTATATCTACAGTAATGCAGTTAGCAGTCATCTACCTGCCCTTTTTCAGTAAGTACTTCCAGACACAGCTTTTAAATTCCGGGCAGTGGTCTGTTGTTTTTCTGCTTTCCTGCTGGTCCACAATAGCTGTGGATCTTATC
>JAAYLO010000035.1 GCA_012521855.1 Halanaerobiaceae bacterium | reverse complement strand
GCTATGGGTCTAAAGATGTATCTATGATTGCCAGGCTGCCGTTGTTTAAAATGTTTTAGAAATTTATCCTATAGCTAAAATGCTATAGTTTTTTTTTCTAAGGGCTTAAATATAACTGGGCTTAAATATAACTTTAAAATGATTTATTTGCTTTACTTTAGTAATGTGTACAGCCTTATAAAATGCAGGAATTACAGGATAAATAGCGAACTATAACTAATAAGGAGGAAGAATCGGGTTTAAAGGGGGCTTAAAGCTTATGAAATCCGTTTTGATTGTTGATGATGCTGCTTTTATGAGATTGAACTTAAGAAATATACTTAAAGATAGTTATGAGATAGTTGGAGAAGCAAAGAACGGCCTGGAAGCTGTAGAAATGTACAAGAAATTGTCACCTGATATTGTAACCATGGATATAACAATGCCTGTTATGGATGGACTGGAAGCAATAAGGGCTATTAAGGCATATGATCCAGATTCAAAAATAATAGTATGTAGTGCCATGGGCCAGCAGAAAATGATAATTGAGGCTATAGAGGCGGGAGCAAAGGATTTTATAGTAAAGCCTTTCAAGGAAGAAAGGGTACTGGCAGCAGTTAAGAAGTTTATATAAATTACTCCTGGAGTTTTATTATAGTAAATCTGATCCGGTCAAAAATATTGATGTCTGATCTGTTCAAAGAGGGTGAGAAATCATGGATTCATTGATTAATTTGTTACAGAAGGGATTGGAAGGGGCTTCTTTGAGACAGGAAACTCTTATTAATAATATTGCCAATGTCAACACTCCCGGTTATAAAAGAGCGGATGTAGATTTTTTCTCAATACTGAAAAAGGAAGTCCAGAAAGACGATAAATCCGGCATTATTATGAAAACTACTGATGAGAGGCACATTACGACAGATAAAAAGGAAAGGCCCTTCAAGAGATTAATTGCACAGAATACCTCATATCGGAATGATAAGAATAATGTTGATATTGAATATGAAATGGCAGAATCGTCAAAAACGGAATTATACTATATTACACTTGCCCAATATATAAGCAGGAAGTTTACATCATTGAATAATGTTATTGAAAAAGGAGGTAAGTATTGATGTTCAGCGGTTTTAATATCAGTGCTTCAGGGATGACAGCTCAGAGATTGAGAATGGATATTATAGCCAATAACATAGCCAATATAGATACTACAAGAACGGAAACTGGAGGCCCTTACCGTAGACAGTTACCTGTATTTGAAGAAAGGAGAAATAGGCCTTTTTCCTTTTTCTTAAATGAAAAAATGAATAGTCGGGGAAAAGGCGGTGTTCAGGTATCTGCGATTATAGAGGACCAATCTCCTTTCAAGATAATTTATAATCCTGCACATCCTGATGCTGATGAAGACGGATATGTCTCTATGCCCAATGTTGATATTGTGACAGAAATGGTTGATATGATTGATGCATCCCGGGCCTATGAAGCGAATGTTACTGCCCTCAATTCTTTGAAAAATATGGCTCTAAAGGCTTTAGAGATTGGTAAAGGATAAAGGGTGAGAGATGATGATTAATCCGGTAAATAATTTGAGTCTGGATAATTATATAGTTGAAAAAAAGAGCCCGGATAGAAAAGAATCACTTTCTTTTATTGAGATTTTTAAGGAGTCAATTAATAAAACCAATGAATTGATAAAAGAATCTGATAAATTAACTGAGGCTTTTGCCCTGGGGAAAATAGATGACATAGCACAGGTTACCATCGCCCAGGAAAAGGCTGGCCTGGCCCTGAATTTAACCCTGGCTATACATAACAAACTCATTGAGGCTTACCAGGAGATTATGCGCATACAGTTATAATTATGATACTCTGAATAGAGAGATTCAGTGTGTTAAGAAAGACCAATAAAGCCAATGTATAATTCGAAAGAGGTTTTTATATGTTTGATTGGATTAAGCCTTATTCAGAACAATTTAATGATTTCTGGAGTAAATTAAATAAAAGAGCCAGGATTGTTATAATTACGATAGTATTAACCCTGGTAATCGGTCTTATATCTATTATAATCTGGAGCAGCAGTTCTCCGTATCAGATTCTTTTTAATAATCTTGCTCCTGTTGATGCTAATTCTATTATTCAAAAACTGGAGGAGGAAGGTATCAGTTACAGACTGGCAGATAATGGCCGGACGATTCTGGTCCCGGCAGAATATGTATATAAAACAAGATTGTTGATGGCCGGTGAGGGTTTGCCGACACAGGGTGTAGTAGGTTTTGAAATATTTGATCAGAGCAGTTTTGGTACAACGGATTTTGAAAGAAAGGTCAATTTTTATCGTGCTTTAAGTGGTGAATTAAGCAGAACAATTCAAACTATGAATAATGTTGAATTTGCCAGGGTACAGATAAGTGCACCTGAGGAGAGTATTTTTATAGAAGAAGACAAACCAGCACAGGCCTCTGTTTTACTGAAAATTAAGCCAGGAAGGACACTAAGTGCCGGGCAGGTACAGGCTATCAGCAACCTGGTGGCCAGTAGTGTACAGGGACTGAAAACAGAAAATGTTACGATTGTCGATACTACCGGCAATTTACTTACACCTGTTTTCCAGGAAGAAGCTTTACTGAATAGCCAGCTTGCCATGAAGCAATTTGAGATAGAGAGACAGTTTGCTGAAGGATTGAAACAGGATCTAAGAATCCTGCTTACAAGAGTACTTGGCTCCAACAATTTTACCTTGCAGGTCAATGCCAGGCTCAATTTTGATCAACGCCAGGTAGAAAGTAAGGAATATTATCCTGTTATAGATGAAGAAGGAATTATCCGCAGCCAGCAGGAATACCTGGAGTCATATCAGGGTGTTAATCCAGGCAGCGGAGGGGTTCCTGGAACCAGTTCAAATATTCCCCAATATCAGCTTGTAGAAAATGAACTTTACGGGCAATATGAAAACACGGAACGGATTACAAATTATGAGATAAATGAAAAGATTGAAAGGCATATTTATGCTCCGGGCAAGGTAGAACATATTTCTGTAGCGGTTGTTGTTAATGATTTGATTGATGAAACTACCCTTGATAAGATAGAAGAGATTGTAAAGGCTTCCATAGGTTATGATAGCATGCGGGGAGATATTGTAGCTATTACAAGCCTTGCTTTTGACAGGTCACTGGAGGAAGAGTATGCACGCTTAGAGAGTGCTGCCTATCAGGCTGAAAGAACCAGAATGTATTTATATAGCGGATTAATTATATTTGTGTTATTGACATTAGTAATACTTACTATTTCATTAAAGCGTTCTGTTCAAACTGCCAGTGAGGAGATAATTCCAGGGAAAGCCGTTGATTTTATAATTGGAGATGAAGAGGAAATGAGTTCTATTACTGAAGAGCTGACTGAAGAAGAAAGGCAAAGGATACAATTAAGGGATGCTATTGCAAAAGCAGTTTCAGAACAACCAGCAGAGGTTGCACAATTGTTAAAGAGTTGGCTCCTCGATGAATAGGGAGGTTTCGTGATGGCTAAAAAGATAAGTGGAAAAACCAAAGCGGCAATACTTTTAGTAGCTTTAGGACCAGATCTTTCTGCAAAGATATTCCAGCACCTCAATGATGAAGAGATAGAGGAATTGACTCTGGAAATAGCCAATATGAGACGGGTAAATCCTGAGCTAAAATATGATGTTCTGGAAGAGTTTCATCAAATCCTGGAAGCAAAAGATTACATAAACCGCGGCGGAGTGGAATATGCCCGGGATGTACTTACTAAAGCCCTGGGAGAAGAAAAAGCCAGGATAATCCTGGAAAGACTGACCGCAACATTACAGGTTCGTCCATTTGATTCTATCCGTAAGATTGACCCATCCCAGCTCCTGAATTTTATTCAGGGAGAACACCCTCAAACCATAGCCATGGTCCTCGCTTATTTGCAGCCAGGCCAGGCTGCCCAGATCCTTTCCGCTTTACCCCAGGATATTCAGGCTGATGTCAGCAGGCGTATCGCAGAAATGGACAGAACCTCACCTGATATTATAAAAGCTGTTGAAAGCATCCTTGAACAAAAATTATCATCTGTTCTTTCAGATGAGTTTGCATCTACTGGCGGGATTGAAGCAATTGTCAATATCCTGAATTCAGTTGACAGGGGGACCGAAAAGAATATACTGGACCAGCTGGAGGAAGAAGAGCCTGAACTGGCCACTGAAATCAGAAAAAGAATGTTTGTTTTCGAAGATATTATGCTGCTTGATGATAGGGCTGTGCAGCTGGTAATGAGACAGGTAGATACCCATGATATAGCCCTGGCACTAAAAACAGCCAGTGAAGAAGTGGCAGAAAAGATATTCAGGAATATGTCCAGGAGAGCAGGAGAGATGCTTAGAGAAGATATGGAATTTATGGGTCCTGTAAGGCTCCGCGAAGTTGAAGAAGCACAGCAGAGAATTGTAACGGTTATAAGACAGCTTGAAGATACAGGAGAGATTATTATAGCCCGGGGCGGGGAGAGTGAAATAATTGTCTAGAGTTATTAAGTCTTCTCAGATAAATGGTGAATATAAACTCAGTGAAGAGACTTATTACCGGGAAAAGGCACAGACAATAAAAGAAGAAACAGAACTTAGAATAGAAAAGGCAGAGATAAGTCAAGAAGAAAAATATAATGATGAAAGGATTAAGGAAGCAGAAAAAAGGGCTCTTGAAATAATAAAGAAGGCGGAACTGGAAGCTGAAGAGATAAGAAAAAGGGCTCAGGAGTTTCAGAAAGAAGTAGAAGAGGAGGCTTTCAACAAAGGCTATCAGGAAGGACTGGAAAGAGGTATAGATGATGGTTCAAAAAAGGGGCTGGAAGAATTAAGAGAGGTCATTAAAGACTTTGAAGAGATAATCTTAACAACTGAAAAAGAGCTGGATAATAGCGTAGAAAAACTAAATCAGGAACTGATCAGCCTGGCTGTTAAAATATCCAGGAAACTTATCAATACAGAAATAAGAATAAATCCTGAAATAATTAATGATATTGTTAAAGGTATTCTTAAAGAGATGTTTGATATAGAAAAAGTGGTTATTTATCTTAGTCCTGAATTACTCCAGTATATCAGCAGGGAAGATTTTATTAACGGGAACAGCAGAAACAGGATTGAATTTCTCGCTGATTCCAGGCTGAAACCAGGGGATTGTATTGTTGAGACAAAGTTTGGCTGTAAAGATGGGACTATAGAGGAACAACTGGCAAGGATGGAAAAAGAACTCCTTAAAGGAGCAGGTTTTTATGAAGAAGATTGAGCTTGGTCCTTTAGCTGACAGGATAGATGACCTTGACCTGACCACAAATTATGGTTATATTACCAGAGTTATAGGTCTCGTTATAGAATCTGAAGGACCACGGGTGAGTATTGGTGAAATCTGTCTTATTGAGGCTAGAGAAAAGACCATTACTACTGAAGTAGTCGGATTTGATAATAACCGTGTACTCCTGATGCCTATCGGTTCGATGGAGGGTATCAGTCCTGGAGCCAGGGTTATTGCTACAGGAGAGAAACTGAAGATCAAGGTCGGCGAATCTCTATTAGGACAGGTTTTAGACGGCCTGGGAAGACCTATGCTGGACAATAAAAACTCCCTGAATGGTCTTGTAGAGGTACCTGTAATGGCTGAGCCTCCTGATCCATTGTTGAGAAAAAGAATAGCTGAACCCCTCAGTCTTGGCATAAGGTCCATTGATGGTTTATTAACCTGTGGGAAGGGACAGAGGATTGGTATTTTTTCAGGGAGCGGTGTCGGTAAAAGCACATTGATAGGCATGGTAGCCAGGAATACTTCTGCTGATATAAATGTAATCGGTTTAATCGGTGAAAGGGGCAGGGAAGTTAAGGAATTTATTGAAAAAGATCTTGGTGAGGAGGGATTAAGCCGTTCTGTTGTTGTTGTCTCTACTTCTGATAAACCGGCTCTGGTCAGGGTAAAGGCAGCCCATGTCACAACTGCAATAGCTGAGTATTTTCGTGATCAAGGCCTTGATGTCTTGCTGATGATGGATTCAATTACCCGTGTTGCAATGGCTTTAAGGGAGGTAGGCCTGGCGGTGGGTGAGCCTCCTGCTACAAGGGGTTATCCCCCGTCTGTTTTTGCTGAACTCCCCAAACTGCTGGAGAGAACCGGCAATAATTATATCGGCTCAATCACTGCTTTATATACAGTTCTGGTAGAGGGTGATGATTTTAATGAGCCGGTTTCTGATACAGCGAGGGGAATCCTGGATGGTCATATCAGCCTTTCAAGGGATCTGGCAGCGAGAAATCATTATCCAGCTGTAGATATATTAGAAAGTGTCAGCAGGGTTATGCCTGATATAGTCGATAAAACCCATCTGGAGGCTGCGGGCCGGATAAAGAGTCTTCTTGCGGCTTATAGGGAAGCAGAAGATTTGATAAATATAGGTGCATACCAGCCAGGCAGTAATCCTGTTGTGGATGAAGCCATCAGTAAAATCTCCAGTATCAGAAATTATTTGAAACAGGGTATTGAAGAAAAGGTTGAATTTGAAGAAACATGTAATTCTCTTCTTGAAATAGCTGGATAGCTAGGTTGCTTGATTTTTCTGGAGGGAGTGAATATACATGAAGGGTTTTCAATTTAATCTGGAAAAAGTACTTGAAGTAAGACAGATAGAAGAGGATCAGGTACAGGAACTCCTTGTAAAAGCTCAAAAAGTGGCCAGGGAAATTGAAGAGAATATTGAATATCTGGAAAGAAAACAGAATGACCTTTACCAGTATCTCAGGGAAAGAACAGATCTCCAACTGGATGAAGCACTTTTGTACCGCAATTTTATCAAGAGAAACAGGGACAGCATAGAAAATAGAAAAGAGGACCTGAAAGCACAGAGAGATATTGTGAAGGAAAGAAAAATAGAGTATCTGGAGAAAAGAAAGAATCGAGAAGTCCTGGAAAAATTAAAAGATAAGAGATACAAGGTATTCCAGAAAAGTGTTTTGCAGAAAGAACAAAAGGAGATAGATGAACTGGCTCAGAGGGTTCAGAACTAGGGGAGGATGCTCATGAAAAAATTTTTATATCTATTCCTGATTCTGGTTATTTTAGTTTCAGGTATCTGGATTTTAAATAGTTTAAATATAATTTCTCTAAAGGCCTGGGGAGAGAGTGTTATTACAAATACCCCCTTTTTAAAGGAATATGTTCAGACAAATAAAGCTTATAATGAACTCATGAAGGAGCTTATAGAGGTCAGAAATGATTCTACTGCAGTTATCCAGGAAAGGGATATCCTGAATAAAGAATTACAGCAGACTAAAAATACCGTTCAGAAACAGGCTGAACTGATAGAATCTCTGGAAGAAAGGATAAAGGAATTAGAGGCAGACAGATTCAGTGAAGAAGAAAGAATGAAAAAACTTGTGAAGATTTATGGAGAGATGGCAGCTGAAGAAGTAGCCAGGATTTTTAATTCTCTGGAGGATGATCTGGCTGTACAGATTCTTTTGAATCTAAAAGAAGAAAAAGCAGCTGAGATATTAAGTTCTCTACCTGCAGAAAAAGCAGCCCATTATTCCAGAGAGTTAAGATAATATAATGATTTTATTGAAAGGGGGTGAGAGGGATAGAGGCCATTTTACCGGATCTGCCCATACAGAATAATAAACCTGTTGCTAAAATGTCTTTCAGAAAAGAGAAATCCTGTACCCCGGAGCAAGAAAAAAAATTTGATGCTTATCTGGAGAAACTGGTAAACAGAAATCCATCTGCACCCGCTTCCAGAAAGGCTCTGGACCGGTGGAAAACAGCAAAAGATGAAAAAGAGCAGCTTCCTGCTGATAAGATCTCCTTGATGGGAGAAGACCTGCTGCTTTTATTCTATCTCCTGGGGATTACTGCTGAAAACAAAGATGCATTTCCTGAAACTGTCCTGGATGAGCCTGATAAAGCAGCTGATTACGGGGCCAGGGAGATTCTGGAAATTACCTTAAGTGTTGAAGGAAGGCCGTATTCCATCCCTGATGAATTACCGGGCAGTTTATTGGCAAAAATTAAAAAGCTGAACATGATTCTGAAAGAATACCGGGGAGAGAGGAACTATCCTTTGGACGGCCCTGAAAGAGCAGAATATAATAAAGGATTTTACAGTAAGATCAGCAGATTGATGACAGAACTCTCTGGAAAGATTCCAACTGTAACTGAGCTGGAAAAAGTACTGGAGAGTACAGGGGGATTTAAAGATTTATCAGCCAGATTGGCCCGTCTTGAAATCTATCTTCAGAATCTGCTGAATGAAAAAGATCCCACCAGTTCAATAAATCTGAAGGGTGCTAATGAATATGATTTCAATTTAGCTGAAATTAAGCCAGATACAGATCATGCTCCCGGTGGGAAGGAAGATCTTCCAGCTGCTGCAGGTAAGAGAACAGCTATTGAGAATACTAATGGAAAGAGCAGTAATGTTCTTTCAGCAGGGCCTGGAGTTGCAGCGGGGTTAACAAATGAGGTAGAAGAAATAAATGCAGAAAAAGGATGGGGAGAGATATCCAGTCATAAAGAATCCTACTCCACAGATAATAAGTCTCAGGCTGAACATGGTATTGATTCTAAACCTGAAAATAAAGCAGAACTTAAAGCAAATGATATTAAAGGCCAGGAGTTCACGGGAATTGAACAGAAAACTATTCAGGAAAGGATTCAATCTACTGACAGCAGCAGAGATACTTATCAGCTGAACCAGAGGGATATCTACAGCCAGATTGATAAACATATTCAATCAGTGCTCCGTACTGGCCAAAACAGGATTGAAATTCAACTGGAACCAGAGACACTGGGTAAGCTTTATCTGAAGCTGGAGCTTGAGAATGGAAAACTCTCAGTCCACTTTAGTGTAGATAACCATCTGGTAAAAGAACAACTGGAACAGAATCTTGTTCTTTTAAGAGAAAATTTTCTGAAACTTGGTTATAATGTAGACCATATTCAGGTTGAGACAAAAGAACAGGAAACTGCTTTTCAGCAAGGACAGTATCAACATAGCAATCCAGAACAACAGGGTAATTTTATGAATGGGCAGCAGCAAAAATCCCAATATGACGGGCTCAGTCCCGGGGAACTGTATGAATTGTTCCAGGAAGAAGAGAAGGCATTTGATGCTGATACAGATAATACTATCTGGAGATGGTATCAGTATAAATATGGTTATCTGTCAATTAATATGAATTACCTTGCTTGATGGAAGGGAGGGAAGAGATGACTGGTAATATTATGACCATGTTTGTTCAGAATATGGCTGAAAACCTGAGAGAGTACAATAAATATACTGCTCAATCCGGTCCGGCAATAAATAATCTTGCTTCAAGCAGCGGGATTAAAAATACCAGTAGAGTTTCAGAGGTAAAAAATGAGGAGCTGGGGAAGGATGCTTTTCTGCAATTGCTGGTTACCCAGCTAAGGTATCAGGATCCTTTATCTCCGATGGATAATGGTGAGTTTATTGCCCAGATGGCACAGTTCAGTGCACTGGAACAGATGCAGAATATGAACATAAATATGGAAAACTTTTTACGTACTGAAACCCTTAGCCAGGGAGCAAGTTTAATAGGACGGACAGTAGAGCTAATTGATTCACATTCAGGAGAGATTATTGCCGGTAAAGTTGAAAGAGTCTCATTTTTAAGCGGTAGTGTTTATGTCCATCTGGACTCTGATTATGTAACAGATATCAACTACATTACGGCAGTATATTAAGGATATAAGCCCGGAAGAGAGGTGTCATTATGGATAACAGGATAAATATCACCCGGCCAATACATCCAGTAAGAAATACTGATATCAAAAAAAATACTGCCAGGACTGACTCCAGAGACAGGGCAGCGTTTAAGGATATATTGCAAAATAAGATGGAATCAGCTAATACTATAAAATTTTCCAAACATGCCCAGGAACGCTTAAATTCCCGGAGTATCACACTGAGTGAAAAGGAACTCAGCCAACTGGCAGAGGGAGTAAGAAAAGCAGAAGAAAAAGGAGCCAGAGATTCTTTGATAATATTAAATGATATAGCCTATGTAGTAAGTATCAAGAACAAAACGGTTATAACAGCAGTTGACAATAATAGTCTGGAGGAAAGGGTCTTTACAAATATTGACAGCGCAGTATTCATGGATTAAAAAAATTGTTGAGGAGTTTAAGAAAAAAATACTGGTAAAGAGGCTGGACCTTTTCAGGGAGCCTGTAAACACTGATTGAATGAGGTGTTTGCCAGTAAATTTCCAGGAGGTCGATTGATATATGTTACGTTCTATGTACTCTGGTGTTTCTGGACTGAAGGCACACCAGATTAAAATGGATGTAATCGGTAACAACATTGCTAATGTGAATACCATAGGTTTTAAAAGCAGCAGAGTAAATTTTAAAGAAATGCTGAACCAGACACTACAGGGAGCAAGTGCACCGGCAGAAGATGGTACCAGAGGCGGTATGAACCCGCAGCAGATTGGACTGGGTGTTGGTATAGGGAGTATTGATGTAAATCATACCCAGGGGAATCTGCAGCCTACCGGTAAGACAGAAGACCTGGCTATTGACGGTAATGGTTTTTTTGTACTCAGCAATGGTTCACAGAATTTTTATACCCGTTCTGGTGCATTAACACTTGATGAAGACGGGAATTTAGTAAATTCAACTAATGGTTTGAAGTTACAGGGCTGGATGGCTGATGCTTCAGGCAATATCAATACGAATCAGAGACTTGAAGATATAATTATTCCTATAGGAACTAGTATGGGGCCGAGGGCTACCACTATGGTCAGTTTTGGGAAAAACCTGAATAGTGAAGTAGAAGATTACGTTGATGAAGATACTACACCTGATTCCAGAAGAACAGCAACAATTGATGTTTTTGACTCCCTTGGAACCCAGCATACTATAAGCATTGAATTCCGGAAACTATCTACAGCGGATAATATTTGGGAATGGACAGTGGAACCAGCACCGGGATCAAATGCAGGCATAACAGATGCTGATAATATTCAGGGATCTGGAACAATTACATTTACGCCTGAGGGAAAATTTGACAGCTTTACAAGTGACACTGTAAATGCTGACGGAGATTATTGTATTTCCTTTAATCCCATTGGCACCTCTGAAGGTTCTGCATCTCCCCAGGAGATTATAATTGATTTTTCCGGGATGACTCAATATGCTGATCCCTATACAGTTGATGGAATAACAGCTGATGGTTATAGTAATGGGGAGCTAAAATCATATTCTATAAATGATGCAGGAATTATTACCGGCAGTTACTCAAATGGTTTGACAAGAGCTATTGGCCAGATTGCTATTGCCAGTTTTAATAACCCGGCTGGTCTCACCAAAGAGGGAGATGTATTTGTATCATCACCAAACTCCGGAATACCCCAGATTGGAGTTGCCAACAGTGCCGGCAGGGGCAAGATAGCTTCAGGTTCACTGGAGATGAGTAATGTGGATCTGGCAGAACAGTTTACAGAAATGATTACTACTCAGCGGGGATTCCAGGCTAATTCAAAAATAATAACTACCGGTGATGAGATGCTGCAGGAACTGGTTAATTTGAAGAGGTAAAAGGCTGATATGAGAGATTAAAGAAAAGGGGTGGTCATGATCATTAAAGTTACCAGGATGGACGGAGAGGAGATAGTTGTCAATGCTAATTTGATAGAAACAGTCAGGGCCACCCCTGATACTGTTATTAACCTGACATCAGGTAAAAAAATACTGGTAAAGGAAGAGATAGATGATATTATTGAAAAGGTAATCTCTTATTATAGAGAGATTTATGGTGGAATAGGGGGGAAGTAGATGGATCTGGCAACTATATTGGGAGCTATAATCGGTATTGTATTAATAGGAAGTTCAATTATATTGGGCGGAGATGCCATTATCTTTGTACATCTGGAATCAGCCCTGATTGTATTCGGAGGTACATTGGCATCAACCATGATCAGTTATTCTTTCAAAGATATAATGAATATACCCCACCTGGTCAGAATAGCACTTACCGATATAAAGATTAATGAAAGAGAAGTAATAGATATACTGGTAGGATTTGCGGAAAAAGCACGCCGTGAGGGGCTCCTGGCTCTGGAACAGGATGCAATGGAAATTGAAGATGAATTTTTGCAGAAAGGAATCCAGCTTGTTGTTGATGGTACTGACCCTGAGCTGGTAAGGAGCATTCTGGAGACCAAGCTTATCTTTCTGGAGGAACGTCATACCAGAGGACGCAGGATAATGGATACAATGGGAAGTCTTGCTCCGGCTTTTGGTATGATTGGAACACTTATCGGTTTGATACAGATGTTAAGCCAACTGGATGATCCGACTAATCTTGGTTCGGGTATGGCAGTTGCCCTGATTACTACCCTATACGGTTCATTGCTGGCTAACATGTTTTGTATACCTCTGGCCAATAAGCTGAAAGAAAAGAGTGAAATGGAGATTTTGTTGAAAGAAGTCATGATCGAAGGCATTCTCTCCATACAGGCTGGTGAAAACCCACGGATTGTAGAAGAAAAACTGGCTGCATTCCTGGCTGGTACAAAAAAGGCAGAACAGGAAGAATATACAGAAGCAGCGGCGGTGAGTACTAATGCCTAGAAAAAGAAAAAAGGAAGACCAGGGTCCTCCCGGCGCCCCTGCCTGGATGACTACATACGGAGATATGATGACACTGGTTCTGGTTTTCTTTGTTTTTCTTTACTCTTTTTCTGTATTGGATGTAGGTAAATTCCATGGCTTCATTTCATCATTTCAGGCAAAGCTGGGTGTCCTGGATGGTGGAATGACTATTCTGGACAATGTTAATATTTCAAAAGGCTCCCTTGGACAGAACTTTAACCCGGACAGGGCCAATTTCAGAAAGGTAATGGGTCATCTCAGTGTATTTGTGGAGGAAGAAGGCCTTGCAGAGAATGTAAGTATGGAGATAAATGAACGCGGTCTTGTTATAAATCTTACCGGCCAGATACTCTATGATCTGGTGAAGGCAGATATAAAGCCTGAAGGGAAAGCAGTGCTTGATAAAATAGCAGAATCTATCCGGGATATACCCAATCATATTGTTGTGGAAGGTCATACTGATAACTGGCCGATAAATAATGAAGAGTTCCCTTCTAACTGGGAATTGTCAACGACCAGAGCAACAAATGTTATCAAGTATTTTATAGAGGTACACCAACTCCCCCCTGCCCGATTATCTGCAGCAGGTTATTCTGAATACCGCCCTTTATACAGTAATGATACAGCGGAAAATAGAAGCAGAAACCGCAGGGTTGAAGTGGTTGTTCTCAGACAATAAGGAGTGATGATGATGGCTGATGGAAATAATAATGGTTTATCTTTGAAAGTAATAGCATTGATGATGATTGCTATGATTATTATTACAGGGATCTTCAGTTATCTTTTTATGTCTTTCTTTGCTTCCCGGAATGACAGTGAGAATACAGGGAGTAAAATAGTAGGAGATATCGGGCCGACCTACAGCCTGGGTGAGTTTATTGTTAATCTGGCCGGGAGTCATGGATATCAGTATATTCAGGCTTCTATTGTTGTAGAAGTGAGTGAAGAAAAGGTAATTAAGGAGCTTGACAAGAGGAGTCCACAGATCCGGGATACCATTATCCTTACTCTTAGAGAGCAGAAAATCGAAGATATTGAAGATCCTGGTGCTGATGTTATAAAGAATCAGTTGATGACAAGGTTGAACCTGCTATTAAATACAGGAGAAATTACTAATGTCTGGTTTACACAATTGGTCGTTCAGTAAAGAAGGTGATACAAAATGGCGGATGTTTTATCCCAAAGTGAAATAGATTCACTGCTTTCTGCATTATCAACAGGTGAAGTGGATGTTGATGAGATAAGAAGAGAGTCTGAGGATCAGAGGATAAAAGTATATGATTTCAAAAGGCCTGATAAATTATCTAAAGAACAAATGAGGACAATACAGATGATCCATGAGAATATGGCCAGGCTTTTAACCACAAGTCTTTCAACACACTTAAGAACAATGGTGGATTTTGAAGTTGCATCCATTGAACAGCTGTCTTATGATGAATTTATCCGTTCTTTACCTGATCCTACTATGATCGGAATTGTTGAACTGTATCCCTTTAATGGCCAATTTATACTGGAGATTAATCCTGATATAGGTTTTGTTATACTGGACCGTTTATTTGGCGGACTGGGGAAATCCTTCAATAAAGTAAGGGCTTTTACGGATATTGAAAAAGTAGTTTTAAAAAGGGTTTTTAACTGGCTTTTGGGCTGTTTTCCGGAGGCCTGGGAGAATATTATCAGGGTTGAACCTCAGCTGATGGAGATTGAATCAAACCCTCAGTTTATACAGATTGTTCCCAGTAATGATATGACCATATTAATTACGTTGCAGACCAGGATTTCCAATACAGAAGGCCTGATTAATATCTGTATTCCATATATCATGATTGAGCCGATAGTTGATAAACTGAATGCCCAGCAATGGTTTGCCAAAACCAGACAGGAGCAGACGACTAAACATATCCAGTCATTAAAGAACAGGATCAAGGAGGCTGTAATAGAGCTGGAGGTTGAACTGGGAAGTACCCGCCTGACAGTCAGTGATTTGTTATTCTTACAGGCAGGGGATGTAATCAGGCTGGATAGAAGGGTAAATGAAGAAGTAGAAATACGTATTGGAAAACAGGTAAAATTCAGGGGAATCGCCGGTACCTATCATAAAAATCGTGCGGTTAAAATAACTGAAGTAGTTAAAAAAGGGGAGGAAGGTGAAATTGATGAGTGAAGAAAATAATGAAAAAAAGATGTTGACTCAGGAAGAAATAGATGCCTTAATGAACAATACTGCCAATATTAATGATCAGGGTTTAAGTGAAGAGGAAATAGATGTCCTGGGGGAAATCGGCAATATAGCCATGGGTTCTTCTGCCACTGCCCTGAATGCAATACTAGATCAAAAAGTAGAAATAACTACTCCGCAGGTAAGGGTAACCAGCTTTGGGGAAATAACAGAGGAGTATTCCAGACCCTGTGTCCTTGTACAGGTCGAATATAAAAGCGGATTAGAGGGTACCAATGTATTAATTATAAAATCAGAAGATGCACTCCTTATTGCCGATTTAATGATGGGCGGAAACGGAATAGATATAGATGGTGAGCTGGATGAAATAAAGCTGAGTGCTATCGGGGAAGCAATGAATCAAATGATAGGTTCTGCTGCTACATCTATGTCCAGTATAATTAATGAAGTAGTAAATATAACACCACCGGAAGTAAAATACCTGGATATTAATGATGCTTATGAAAGCGGAAGTTATTTTAAAGCTGATGAAATGATAGTGGATACATCATTTCAGTTAAAGATTGGAGATTTACTGGACAGTAGTTTTAAACAACTGGCTCCATTGGAATTTGCCAGGGAAATGGTAAGGAAGATAAGCAGTGACGGTCTTACTGTAAAGGAAGAAATTCCGGAAAGTGAGATTGATGATACTGAATTGCTGGAAAGTACTGTTACTGTCAGTGCCCCGGAGAAAGAGACTGTCGGGGTCAAGAGGGCCCAATTCCCTGATTTTGGAGACAGCAAGAAGGTTACCGTACCGCAAAACATGGAGCTTATTCAGGATGTCCCTTTACAGATCACTGTCCAGTTGGGAAAAGCCAGGATGACCATTAAAGAAATCCTTGAACTGGGTGAAGGCTCTATAGTAGAACTGGACAAATTGGCCGGTGAAGCAGTGGATTTGCTTGTAAATGGTAAGCTGATTGCCAAAGGGGAAGTGGTAGTTATTGATGAAAATTTTGGTTTCAGGGTGAAAGATATTGTAACACCAATGGAAAGATTGAACAATCTGTAGATATATAGGCAAATAATCACTTATTAAGGTGAAAAAACATGAATTATACCTGGGAAATAAGCAAGATAATATTTTACCTGATCTTTGTACTGGGCTCAATCTATCTGCTGGCTTATTTATTAAGAAAAAAGCTTCAGTTCCAGAATGAAAACAGGCATATTGAGATTCTGGAAAAAATGTATCTTTCGCCAGAGGTTTTTTTAGCCTTGATTAAGGTAAATGAAAAAGTAATTTTATTAAGTATTACTGATAATAATATCGGTAAAATTGAATCATGGGATAGTGAGGACTTTGATGAAAAAGAGCTGGATAAAAAAGAATTTAAGAATTATTTTCAGGGCCTTTTAAATAAGAAGGGCATTTCAGGATATAGGCGTGATAAAAATGAAGAAAAATAGCTTTTTCTTCCCTGTAATCATTATTTTAATATTATTTATAACCATAAATGGAACAGAGAAAGCCCGGGCGGATGAGTTTCAGCTGCCCAGTATAAACCTGGAGATTGGTACAGCTGAGAATGGAGAAGGCGGAGATGATCTCGTTCTTTCGCTGCGGATTCTGCTCCTTTTAACGATCCTGACTCTGGCGCCGGCTATCTTGATAATGCTGACTTCATTTACCAGGTTAATTATAGTTCTTTCTTTGATTAGAAATGCCCTTGCTACCCAGCATATGCCTCCAAACCAGGTTATAATTGGGCTGGCTATCTTCCTTACTATCTTTATAATGGCGCCTGTCTGGCAGGCTGTAAATACTGATGCCATTCAGCCTTATCTAAATAATGAAATTGGTACAGAGATGGTTTTGGAAAGAGCTGCCGGGCCAATTCGTGATTTTATGTTCAGACAAACCCGGGAAAAGGATCTGGCTCTCTTTGTTGAAATGGCTCAAATTGAACGGCCAGAGAACCGTGATGATATACCCCTGTATATTTTAATACCTTCTTTTATAATCAGTGAGCTGAAGACAGCTTTTCAAATCGGATTTATGATTTATATACCCTTTGTGATGATAGATATGGTAGTCGCCAGTATTTTAATGTCAATGGGTATGATGATGCTTCCACCTGTAATGATATCATTACCCTTTAAAATATTATTATTCATACTTGTCGATGGGTGGTATTTGATAATCGAGACTCTTATCAAGACCTTTGCTTAGAAAGGAAACAGGCTGATGGATCAATCAATAGTTATTACAATTGGCAGGGAAGGGCTTCTTACGGTTATAAAAATTATTATTCCTGTTGCAGGCCTGGGATTATTAACAGGTTTGCTGGTGGCAGTTTTTCAGGCAACAACCCAGATTCATGAACAGACCCTTGCCTTTATACCGAAGATACTGGTTATTATGATTGCTTTGATTCTTTTTGGCCCCTGGATGATTACTACACTGGTGGATTTTGTTGTTAATTTATTCAGGAATATTCCGTATTATATCAGGTGATAGGAGATGAACCTTGCTGATATTTTAAGTAATTATACCTATTTATATCTCCTTGTTTTTATCAGATTTATGGGGCTTTTTTTACTTACCCCGGTATTCAGCAGCAGGGTTGTTCCTGTCAGGGTCCGGGTGGGGCTGGCGTTTTTGATGGCACTGGTCAGTGCTCCTTTAATATCAAACACGCCTGTTTTGCCAGCAAATGAACTGGGTATTTTTATCGGGGTTTTACGGGAATTGCTGGTTGGAATCATAATTGGTTTTATAACTTTATTGACCTTTGCAGTTATTCAGCTGGCGGGGAGATTTGTTGATATGAGGATGGGATTTGCCATAGTGAATGTTGCAGATCCGATTCATGGCACGACTTTACCCTTAATGGGGCAATATAAAAATATACTGGCTACTCTCATTTTTTTAAGTATCAATGGCCACCATATTTTAATCAGGGCAGTTCATGATAGTTTTTTAATTGTACCGCCGGGAAGTATTGTTTTAACTAACAGGGCTTTAAGCTTAATCATCAGAAAGAGCAGTGACCTGTTTCTCCTGGCCTTTAAAGTTGCCCTGCCGGTTATTGCAACACTGTTTATTGTTGATCTGATACTGGGGTTTATGGCCAGGACAATGCCTCAATTACACGTCTTTGTGGTGGGATTACCGATAAAAATTACCCTTGGTTTAGTCATTCTGTTTTTTTCACTGGGTACAATGATGCGCTTTTCTGCACAGCTATTTGAAGAAAGTTTCAGGTATATATATAATCTTTTAAGAAATCTATTATAAATACAGCCAGGTCTTTGCAGCTGGAGGAGGGAGAAGGAATGCCTGACCGCAGCCAGAAGACGGAAAAGCCCACCCCGAAGCGGCTGGAAAAGGCAAAGGAAGAGGGGCAGGCTGCCAGAAGCCAGGATTTAAATATAGCATTTACCTTAATGACAAGTTTTCTTGTGCTCTACTCTTTGTTTGGCAGTATGTTTAGATCTCTCGGCAGTAAAATGGAAGTATTTTTATCACTGGGAGTTCTCCCTGATATTACAAAAGATAGTTTCCATGCTATCATGACAGAGCTGTTTATATATATATTTCAATTAGTCAGCCCGGTATTGCTGGCTTCTGCTGCAATCGGTATTTTTATTAGCTTTGTTCAGGTCGGTCCCAGGTTTACACCAAAATTAATAAAACCGCAAATAAGCAGGATAAACCCCATTGAAGGGGCGAAACGCCTGTTTTCGCTGAAGGTACTGATAGAGTTATTCAAATCACTGGCTAAAGCAATAGTAATTTTCCTTTTAGCTTATAATCAGTTAAGGAAGTCCTGGCATGAGCTGATAAACTTAAACGAAAGAGGACTGGAGCCGGCATTACTATATGTTGCAGGCCTGATCCTCCGGATAGCGGTCAGTATCATAATATTCCTTGTCATTCTGGGTATCGGTGATTATATCTATCAACGCTGGGACTATCAGCAAAATCTGAAGATGACCAAACAGGAGGTAAAAGATGAGTTTAAATCCATGGAAGGAGATCCCCAGATCAAAGGGAAACGGAGGCAGATGCACCGGAGGATAAGCCTGAATAGAATGATAAGGGCAGTCCAGGAAGCTGATGTCGTTATCACAAACCCTACTCAAATTGCAGTTGCCCTTAAATACGATATTGACACAATGGATGCACCTGTAGTTGTTGCAAAGGGAGAAGGGTTCATAGCTGAAAAAATAAAGGAAGCAGCCCGGGAGTTTAATATTGAAATAGTAGAAAACAAACCACTGGCAAGGGCTTTAAATGCCTTAACAGAAGTAGGTGATGAAATCCCGCCTGAGCTTTACCAGGCTGTGGCAGAGGTATTGGCTTATGTATATCAACATTCCGGGAAAAAGGTCAGATAAAGGTGGTTAAAGATGGCTGTGACAGAAAGAAACATGATTATCAGAAGTCTGAATAATAATAGTGATATTATATTTGCCCTGGCAATTGTAGGAATTGTCATAATGTTTATAATACCCATGCCTATTTTTCTAATGGATTTATTGCTGGCTGCAAATATTACTCTTTCAATGGTCATAATTCTGGTGAGTATTTATATCCTTGAACCACTGGACTTTTCTGTATTTCCTTCATTGCTTTTATTTGCAACCTTATTCAGGCTGGCCTTAAATGTTTCTACTACAAGGTTGATACTGGGACAGGGATATGCCGGTAAGATTATCAGCAGTTTTGGAAATTTTGTTGTCGGCAGCAACTATGTGGTCGGCCTGGTTATCTTTCTTATCCTGGTTGTAATCCAGTTTGTTGTAATTACAAGAGGTGCAGAAAGAATAGCTGAAGTAGCAGCACGATTCACTCTGGATGCCATGCCGGGAAAACAAATGAGTATTGATGCTGATTTGAATGCCGGTATCATAGATGATGAAATGGCCCGCCAGATGAGAGATAAGATCAGGCAGGAAGCTGATTTTTATGGTGCAATGGATGGTGCCAGCAAATTTGTCAAGGGAGATGCAATTGCAGGTTTAATTATAACCCTGATTAATATAATTGGCGGTTTGATAATCGGGACCCTGCAGAGAGGTATGCCTCTGGCAGATACTGCCAGGACTTATACATTACTGACTGTCGGTGACGGACTGGTAAGCCAGATTCCTGCACTCCTTATTTCTACTGCCACCGGCCTGGTGGTTACCAGGGCAGCTTCTTCTGACAATATGGGAGTAGAGGTCACCAGACAGCTTACCACACAGCCGAAGGCTTTATTTATTGCCAGTGCTATACTTGCTGTATTTGCTTTTGTACCCGGCATGCCCACAATTCATTTCCTGATACTGGCAGCAGTTGTAGTAGCTATAGGATATCTCATCAATCAACAGTATGAAAAACTGAAAAAAGAGGCTGAAGAGATGGAAGCAGAAGAAACTGCTGTCAGATACCCGCAAAAAGAGGAAATCTCTACACTTCTTAAGGTCGATCCTATAGAGGTGGAAGTAGGGTATAATCTCATTTCACTGGTTTTACCTGAACAGGGCGGGGACTTTCTGGATAGGGTAGCCATGATCCGCCGGCAAACAGCAGTAGAATATGGTATAGTAATACCGCCAGTCAGGATACTGGATAATTTACAGCTGGAACCAGATGTATACAGGATCAAACTGAAAGGTGTTGAGATCAGCAGATACAAAATTGAGCCGGATCATTATCTGGCAATGGACTCCGGTTTATCTACCATTAAAATTGAAGGTATTGAAACTATCGAACCTGCTTTTGGTACCCCTGCTATATGGATTACCGAAAACATGCGGGAAGAGGCTGAGCTGAACAATTATACAGTAGTAGATCCTCCTGCTGTGATGGCTACTCATTTGACCGAAATTATACGGCAGCATGCATACGAATTACTGGGCAGGCAGGAAGTAAGAAGCCTTATAGATAATATAAAAGAAGATTATCCTGCTTTAATTGATGAACTTCTTCCTGATTTGCTGACACTGGGCGATATCCAGAAGGTATTGCAGAATTTGCTCTGGGAAGGGATACCCATAAAAGACCTGGTTACTATTCTGGAAACACTGGCTGATTATGGAGCAAAAACAAAAGATATACAGCTTCTTACTGAGTATGTCAGACAGGCTCTTTCCCGGCAAATCACCAGCCTGTTCCAGGAAGATGACGGTAATCTTTATGCAGTAATACTGGATCCTGCCTATGAGGATAACCTGGGACAGAAACTGGAGGCATCTGATCAGGGCAATTATTTAGCCCTTGAACCCCAGGAAGCCCGGATGTTGATAGAGAAAATTGCCAGGGAGATTCAAAAACTCCTGCAGCAGGGGCATCAACCTATCCTGCTAACAGCCCCTTTATTGAGAAGGCCTATAAAGGAATTAACATATCGTTCTATAAAGGAATTAATAACTTTGTCATATAATGAACTGGATCCGCGGGTAAGTATTCAGGTTATGGGGACGGTGAGCTAAAGTGAAGGTAAAAAAATATGTTGGCAGCACAATGCAGGATACCATATTTAAAGTCAAGACAGATTTAGGACCGGATGCCATAATTCTCAATACCAGGAAATTTAAAAAGGGTTTGTTTGGCCTTTTCGGAAAGACCAATGTGGAGATTATTGCTGCCATTGAAGAGGATAAAATCAAGGAAGAAAAAGAAACAAGAGAAGAGATAAAAAGTTTAAAAAATATGATAGAGAATATGAGTGCCCAATGGCAGTCTGATAATTTTGCCAGAACTCTGCCAGAGGAGCTGAGAAGACTCTATCAGCACCTGAATAATCAGGGTGTTGAAAAAGCATTAAGCAGGAAGATTATTGAAGGATTGATTGATGAAAATTATGATAGAGTGAATCCCCTTCCCTTTCTGGAAGAAAAATTGGGTGATTTTATTGGGGAACCCGCCCCAATAAATTGTGATTCAGGTACCAGGGTGGTTACATTCATAGGCCCTACCGGGATAGGAAAAACAACCACTATTGCCAAACTGGCAGCAAATTTCACCCTGGATGAGGGTAAAAAGGTCGGCCTGATAACTGCAGATACCTATAGAATAGCAGCAATACAACAGCTTAAAATATACAGTGATATTATCAATATTCCCCTCCATATAGCCTATAACAGGGATGATTTAGGCAAGATTATCCGGGAAGATCTAAAAGGCTATGACCTGATATTGATAGATACAGCAGGAAACAGCTGGAATGACAAAATTCAGATCGGCCGGATGAAAGAACTTCTCAGCCATGACTATATTGATGAAATACACCTTATAATCAGTATGAATATGAAAAGCCATATTATTGATGAGGTTATAAATAGTTTTTCAACACTGAATCCAGACAAGATAATATTATCAAAATTAGATGAAAGTGACAGCTACGGCGATCTTCTGAATATAAAAGAAAAATATAATTATCCCTATTCATATATAACGACCGGCCAGGATGTACCTGATGATATCCAGATTGCTGACAGAGCATCCCTGATTAAGTATATATTGGGTGGTTTATATGAATGATCAGGCAGCCAGACTGAGAGAAAGAGTACTTAATAATAAGCAGAAAACCAGAATTATAGCAGTTGCCAGCGGAAAAGGGGGAGTGGGAAAAAGCAGCATTTCCCTGAACCTTGCTCTGGCAATACAGGAACTGGACAAAAAGGTACTCTTACTGGACACGGATCTGGGCATGGCAAATATAGACATATTATTAGGAATTACGCCAAATTTCAATCTGAGCCATGTCTTAAAGGGTAAATGCAGGCTTGAAGAAGCTGTTGTAAGAGGTCCTGCTGATATCAGTTTCCTGGCTGGAACTACAGGTGTTGATGAACTGATAAATATAAGCTCCGTTGAGGCAGGCAGGCTCATTGAAGCAGCTTCACAGATGGAGGAGAACTATGATATAATATTGTTAGATATAGGTGCAGGTGTCCATTATAGTGTAACCAATTTTATAATGGGCAGTGATGAGGTCCTGGTAATTCTGACACCGGAGCCTACAGCAGTCATGGATGCCTATAGCCTGATAAAAATATTGTCGATAAAACACTATAATGGTAAGATTAAATTGCTTTTAAACCAGTGTAATTCCCTGAAAGAGGGGAATGAATTAACAGGCAGGATGCAAAGAGTAATCAAGCAGTATCTTAATAAGGATGTAGAGTTACTGGGAATGATTCCTTATGATGAAAAAGTCCGTATATCTGTAAAAAAACAGAATCCACTTTTAATTCAATATCCTAAATCAGAGGCCGCCCGTTCAATCAAGGAGATAGCTGTAAAAATAATGAATAGTGCCTGTAAAAGCCAGTCCCACGGAACAAAGGGTTTTGTATATAGAATTATTGGTGCTTTTAATCGCCGTCAAATCAGTTAGCATTTTAATAGGTCTGAGTATTTTTACGGGAGGATTAATTATGGCAGAAGACCTGAAGATTAATCAGAAGATAGATATTGTAGTAGAAAAAGGTCCTTATACAGGAACTTATCTCAGTAAGGTGGCAGATATTAATGGTGATATCTATCAGGTGACAGCACCCTTTTTCAGTGGGGAAATTGTACCTCTACATATTAATCAAACAATAAAGATTTCTTATCATGGTGAACATGCTTCATATCAGTTTGAGGCGAAAATTATAGAGAGAATAAGGGAGCCCGTTGCTTTATTTACCCTTCAGAAAAACAGTGATATTATCAGGATTCAGAGAAGGAATTTTTTCAGGCTTAATGTAAAAATAAAGGTTAATTACAGGATACTGGATAGTAGCGTAGCCCCGGAAGAAAGTGAGTTAAAAGAAAGTATTACCCTGGATATAAGTGCCGGGGGAATAAAGATGGCAGTTGATGATGACTTCCCGGGGGAAGGGATCCTGGAGTTTTATCTGGATATTCCAGAACTTAGCAATACAGCTATATTTGGAAAGATTGTCAATAACTATGATCTGCCGGATGGGAGAGCAGTCGGGATCCAGTTTATTGGTATAGACCAGAAGGATCAGGATAAAATAGTTTCCTGGTTATTTGAATACCAGCGGGATTTACGTAAGAGAGGGCTGCTATAGATGAGGGATAAAGCTTTTGTATCCATGGCTATTACCACGATTATATATTCTATTATTGTATTAATTGGCTTAATTTTGCGTTTTTCTTTATTGAAGGTTTTTTTAGAGGGATTATTAATATCGGCATTTACAGGTATTTCTGTTTATATATTAATAACGGGAATTGAGAGATATCTGGGTAAAAATGAAGAGATAGAATATAAAAATAATGATCAGCGGGAAGGGGAAATATCATCAGAGGATGAAGCTGATGAATCTATAGATGACTTTTCTCCTCTAAATCCGCCAGAAGTGGTACTGGAAAAAGAAACCCCTGATTGAGGTGAGCTGTAAATGAACTCCAGGAAAGTGGAAGAGTATTCAGTCTGGGTAGATTTTAAAGATAATAATAATCAGGATAGTTTTCAGGAATTGGTTTTACGCTATTTACCATTAGTAAAATATACTGTCGGACGAATTAAGATGATGGTTCCGGGATTTATAGAAGAGGATGATTTAATCAGTTATGGAATATTAGGATTGATAGATGCAATTCATAAATATGATTATAAAAAAGGGGTTTTATTTGAAACATATGCCAGCCGAAGGATTCGCGGTGAAATAATTGATAATTTACGAAAGCTGGACTGGCTTCCTCATTCGGTCAGGCGGGACAGTAAAATAATAAAGGATACTGCTGAGAGGTTAAAAAAAGAAAAGGGGAGGAAAGCTACTTTAGATGAACTGGCCGAAGCCTGTAAAATATCAAAAGAGAGAATCCAGGAGTTAAAACAACAATTACATTCTTCAGAATGGGTGTCACTATATGATGAGTTTGATGATATCAGGATATTTGATATAATATCAGGCAATGATGATGAACCGGAAAAAGTATATAATAGTAATTTACGGGTTGAAATACTTGCTTCAGCCATAGAACGTTTAAATGAAGATGAAAAGCTGGTAATAGCACTTGTTTATTATGAAGAATTGACCCAGAAAGAGATAGCGGAGATTATGCAATTATCAGCAGCCAGGGTCTCCCAGATTCATAAAAAAGCCGTTAACAGGTTAAGAGGTATGCTGGTCAGGGAAAGAGAGCAGTTGTTCTAGCATAATGAGCCTGTTTGTCATTAAAAAAAGCCAGGGGGGATGTTAGATGAAGAAAAGGATAAAGATAGAGGCAGCAAATATTGAAGAAGCTTTTTCCATTGGCAAAAAGAAGTTGACAGAGTTGATGGGCAGGAAAATAGATAGGGATAATCTGACTATAATAGAAATAACGGGGAAAAGGGGTTTTCCCGGTTTTAGAAAGAAGAAGGAATTTGAGGTTATTTATGAAGATAGCTTGACCAGGCAAGATGAAGAGTTTCTGGAGACGGTAATTGTGGATATCGATATAAACGGGAGTTTCAAAATTAAGGTAGCGGATGATGGCATATTCCTTAAGGTATCAGCCCCAAAGGGCAGAGGTAAATTTGTCAGTATTGTTGATGTTAATTCTGTTATTGAAGAAAAAGAGTTTGTTGAAGTAGACTGGCAGATGGTCAGGCAGACAATTAACAATGCTGAAGATACCTGGCAGCTGATTGCTCCCAGAAAACCTGAACTGGATCGTGATGCAAAAATAAGTATTCAAATATCTAAAGATAAATTACAGGCTTTTCTCAGTTATAGACCGGCATTAGGCGGGAAGGATATTACGGAAAAGGAATTAAGGGAATTCATCAGTGCACAGGGCATAAGCTTTGGCATTATTGAGGATAATCTGAAAGAAATAATCAATAAGAAAAAAGAGGCAGAGTCAATTTTGATTGCAGAGGGATTACCTCCTACTCCTGGTAAGGACTCCAGTCTGGAATTTCATTTTAAAACAGAAAGTTCTTCCATTGGTACGAAAAGAGAAGACGGCAGTGTTGATTTTTATAATCTGGGTTTGATTAATAATGTGCGTAAAGGGGATATACTGGTAAGCAAAATACCTTCAGAGCCGGGAATACCCGGGAAAGCTATTACAGGTGAAGAGATACCGGCTCCATTACCTAAAGAAGTAAGCCTGCCCAGGGGGAAAAATACAGAGATTAAGGATGATGAAATATTAGTTGCTGCAATATCAGGACAGGTAGTCCTGGATGAAAATAACCGGGTACAGGTTTTACCTATCTATGAAGTCAATGGGGATGTTGACCTGTCAACAGGTAATATTGAGTTTGTAGGTAATGTAATAGTTAAGGGAGATGTCAGAGAGGGTTTTAGAATAAAGGCAGAAGGGAATGTGGAAGTAAGAGGTAATGTTGAAGTAGCAGATATTGAAGCAGATGGTGATGTCATTATATACAGGGGTTTTATAGGTAAGAACAAATGTGAGATAAAGGCCAGGGGGGATGTAAGGGTAAGGTTTGTTGAAAATGGGGTAATAAAAGCCGGGAAAAGTATTTTTATCAGTGATGCAGCAATGCACAGCAAATTGTTTGCCGGTGAGAACATTACTGTAAATGAGAAGAAGGGTCTTTTAGTAGGAGGTATTGCCAGGGCAGGGAAAAAGATAGAGGCCAATATTGTTGGCTCCAGTCTCGCTACTTTAACATACCTGGAAGCAGGAGTAGACCCGGAGTTGAAAAATAAAGTAAAAAAATTGGAAGACGAGAATGCCAGGTTAAGGACTAATCTGATTAAAACAGATAAAGCAATCAGTATTCTTGAACAGTTAAAGGAAAAGACAGGCTCACTCACAGAGGACAAACTGATTATGTATTCTCAACTGGCCAGGACAAAAACTCAGCTGGAGAAGGATATACAGGATGTCAGCGGGCAATTAAGGGAGGTTCAATCAGAACTGGCAATGGGCAGTAAAGGATCTATAGAAGTGAGGAAAAGAGTTTACCCTGGTGTCAAGATTACCATTGGAAATGCCCAGCTTAATATTCAAAATGAACAGACTGGGTGTGAATTTATTGAACAGGATGGTGAAATTACACAATTGTCAATAGGGTGGTGATTGGATGAGTCAGGCAGTAAATCCCAATACCAGTGTCCCTGCAGCATTACAGGCTGAAAGAATACAGCAGCTGCAAAACAATCAGGAAGCACAATTACAGGGTCATCTGGCCCAGAAAGCTGAAGTGGAGAAAAAGCGGGACCAGCAGCGTATAAAAAAAGAACTGGAAACTGATGAAGTGTTGATACGCATTAAAGAGGATTTTCCTCAGGAGGAGCAGAAAAAGAAAAAACACAGCAAAAGCAAGGAAAAAAAGCAGAACCCGGGAAATAAAGAAAAGGGGACGATTATTGATGTATCAGTATAGAAAGATAGAAGTGATTTTATGCCATGGTTGATGATAATACTGGGTATTGCTTTAGTGATAGTGGGTATTTTCAGGATCTATCTGGAGAGCAGGAAGTCAAAAAAGGAAAAACCAATAGATAATCAGGAAGGGATCGGCATTGTAAAGAATTATGTTAAAATAAATGAACTCAACCAGGAGATGGAATTAATCATTAAAGAATTATACCTGAAAAAGAACAAAATCAAGGAACAACTTGAATTGTTGGAAGAAGAGCTTGTCAGTCTGAAAAAAGAACAGAATAATAAGCTGGTTCATGTTGAAAATAAAAGTTCATTTCAGGAAATCTACAAAGAAATATATGATAAACAATATAGGCGGGATGCCAGGAAAGGCTTATCAGAAAAGTATTTAAAAGCTCTGGAACTATACAAACAGGGGTTATCAGTTTTCCAGATTGCCAGGGAAATGAATATGGGAGTAAGGGAAACGGAAATGATTTTTAAAATTTACGGGGAAGAGGATTTAGATGTTATTAGAAAATAAATTTTTCAGTATTATATTTAATAATCTGGTCTTTGGGCTTGGAATATTATTAATAATTACAGGAATATACTTTTTGTCCCAACCTGAAGCAGAGCCTGGAGTAAAAGAAAAAGTACTACTGGTAGACAACTCTTATTTCAGGCTTGAGTATGACAGGTTAAGTACTGAGGAGAGGGAAGAAGTAATAATAAATATACCCTCTGGAAGCTCCGGGCTTACTGTAATTAATATTCTTGATGAAAAAGGATTGATACCGGCAGCTGAGTTTAAAAAATATATGGAGCTCTTTGACATCGAAAGGAGAATAAAGGCAGGTACTTACAGATTTTATAGTGATAGTACGGCTGTAGAGATACTGGATAAAATATTAATTAAAAGGAGGTGAGAGAATGATTAAGGGAATATTTACTGCTGCCTCAGGGATGTTGGTTAATCAGGAGAGACTGAACATTACTGCCAATAATCTGGCCAATGTCAATACTACAGGATTTAAGAAGGACCAGGCTGTTCAAAGATCATTCAAAGAGATGATGATCAGCAGAATAGAAGGAATGGAAAGAAGTGTAGAACTGGGGAGAATAGGAACTGGCACAGTACTGGAT